>DATKEJ010000216.1:0-21834 GCA_035512315.1 Rhodothermales bacterium
CGTGGAAATCGATTCAGTGCCCAAGAAGTCGATACAGCCGTTCTTGAAGCTCGAAAGCGCTATCACCGCGAGCAAGACGCCGTCTCCGCCTGCATCGACGTCAGCCTCCTGCAAAGCGACGAAATCTTCGAAAAGATCCAGATTCTTGACTTCTACCGCTACTGGGACGCTCCGCTGGAGGACATCTACGACTATCTCTCGCATCGCCTCCCCTGGATCCGCCCCTCCGATACCGGCCGCTCCACCAACTGCCGCGTCAATGACGTCGGCATCTACATTCACAACAAGGAGCGCGGCTTCCACAACTACGCCCTGCCCTACAGCTGGGATGTTCGTCTCGGGCAAAAGAAACGCGACGAAGCGGTCGAGGAACTCGACGATCGTTACGACCTCGCCGAAGTCCGCAAGATGCTAGCCGAAATTGGATACGACGAAAATCGGCTCACCGAAAACGGGCAAACGGATGAACTGGTCGCCTACTACGTCGCGGACCGCGAAATCGACGCCGCCTCGCTCGCTCGCTTCATCGGGCAATCGCTTCCCGCACCCATGCGCCCGAGCCACTTCATCCACCTCGCATCGATGCCGCTTACGCCTAACGGCAAGATCGACACTCGAGCCCTGCCGCCCCCCGCCTCGGCTGCCGACAGACACTCCAATGACTTCGTCGCCCCACAAGGTCCCGTTGAAGAACACGTATCCAAACTCTGGAGCCAGATGCTGTCCGTTTCAAAAGTAGGATCGACCGACAACTTCTTCCGCCTTGGCGGCACATCGCTGACCGCCATGGAAATCACCCTCCAGCTTTGCGAGGACTTCGAGATCGACCTCCCGCTCCAGTCCATCTTCACCCACTCCACGGTAGCCGAGCTCTCTGTCGAGATCGAACGCGCCATCCTGCAGCAAATCGAATCGCTCAGCGACGAACAAGCCGCGTCGCTGCTCGCCGGTCCCTCCCGCGTATGAAGTCGAACGGAAACATCGCAGATTCAGCAGCGTCGCCTGCGCTCTCCGAAGAGAAGCGCCGCCTTTTCGAACAGCGCCTGCAGCGTCTCGGGCGACCGGCAGCGTCCGCGCCGCAAAGTATTCCTTCGCGCCCGGAAACGGCGCGCCGCCTCGCTTCGCTCGGCCAAGCCCGCATTTGGGTGCTCGACGATCTTAACGAAAACTCTCCGAGCTACAACATCACCAGCAGCTTCATCGTCGAAAACGCCGTCGACTCGGCCGCCCTCGAGTTCGCCCTGAATCAAGTCGTCGCTCGCCACGAAACGCTACGCTCCTGCTACCGCCTCGTGGACGGAGAAGTCGAAGAATGTATTCACAATGAACTCGCACTTTCGCTCGACCGCCACTCGTGCGACTCCCTGGAACACGCTCGCCAATCCGCCCAAGCGTTCGGACGCATCCCTTTCTCCGTGCAAAGTGGCCCCCTACTCCGGCTGGGACTTTTCTCCGCTTCGGGAAACTGCCATGTGCTCATATTGTCGATACACGACATCGTATTCGACAAATGGTCGCTAAAACTGTTCTGGAGCGAGTTCAGCCAATTTTATCGTCTCGCCGTCACCGGCGTTCCCGCTACCGTACCCGAGCTCCCGATCGCCTACTCGGATTTCGCCCATTGGCAGCGCGAATGGCTCAAATCGGGGGAACAGACGCGCCAGATCGCCTACTGGAAAAAGCGTTTGGAGAATCCGCCGCCGCCCATCTCGCTGCCGACAGATCGCCCCTACCCAAGCGCCATCGCGGATCCCGGCAGCCTCGCCCGCTCCCGCATCTCCGACTCCGTTAGCCAGGCCGTTCGCCACTTTTCCGCCGAAAACGAAGTCTCCCTTTTCACGACCTTTCTGATGGGGTTCGGGATCCTGCTGGCTCGGTATTCAGAAACTGACGACGTCCTGATATCGAGCCCTGTTGCCAATCGGCGAAAGAAGGAAACCGCCAACCTCATCGGCTTTTTCCTCAACACACTTGTCGCCCGAATCGACCTCTCGGGAAATCCGACCGTGACCGAAGCGCTGGCCCGGGCCAAGTCCACCGTCGCCGGCGCCCTCGAGCATCAAGATCTGCCGACCGACGCCATCGTCGACGCCCTCAAGCCCGGACGCGTACCCGGACGCCATCCGCTTTTCCAAACCATGTTCGTCTTCCAGCGGGAGGACGAAGGCGCTCCGAAATTGAATCTCCAGGGCTGCGTCATCCGGCCAACCTTCATCGAGACCAAAACCTCAAAGTTCGACCTCAGCCTCTTCGTCGCCGAGTCAGGTCGGGGCTTCGAAACCGTAGCCGAGTTTCGGACCGACATCTTTCGCGAGGAAACCATCCGACGGTTCCTCGACCACTTCAACGCGCTCATGGCCGACCTCGCGGCGCATCCCGAAAAGCGAGTTTACGAGCTCAACTTGCTCTCCGCATCGGAGCTCGAATCGCTCCTGCGAGATTTCCAGGGCGAGCCCATCGCAGCCGATAGTCTCCAACCCCTACCAGACCAAATTGTCGCCCACGCCCACGAGACGCCGCACGCCGTTGCGATCTCCTGCGGGACCGTAAGCATCACTTATCAGGAACTGGCCGCCCGCGCTGCTTCGCTGGCCCGCAAACTTGTCGAGCTCCCCCATGCTCCCTTCGCTCCCGTCGGCATCTTCGTCGAACGGTCCATAGAGGCGATCATCGCATTGCTCGCCGCTCAACTAGCCGGCTCCCCTTACCTCCCGCTCGACCCAGCCTATCCGCCAAAACGCAATCTGGCCGTTTTCGACGACGCCCGACCGTTCGCCATTTTGACCACGGCAAAAGAAGCGCCCGAACTTCGCCGCCTGGTTGATATTCCCATCCTTTCAACAAGCGAATCCGGCTCCCCGGACACGCCGCTCCCCACGCTTTCGCTCTCCCATCTCGCCTACCTCATCTATACGTCGGGCTCCACCGGAAAGCCCAAAGGCGTCCCCATTACGCATGGCAATCTCGCACACTCCACCCGCGCCCGTTCGCTGTTCTACGGCTTCGATCCGGATCGATTCCTCCTCCTTTCTAGCCTCTCGTTCGACAGCTCCGTCGCCGGGATCTTCTGGTCCCTCTCCTCCGGGAAAACGCTTGTCGTGCTACCGGCAGGCGAGGAACGCGACCCCTTCGCGATGCGCGACGCTGTCGAGAGAAACCAGGCAACCGCCTTACTCTGCATCCCCTCGCTCTATCGCGAACTCATCGCCGACGAGCCCGCCCGGCTAAGTTCGCTTCGTCTCGCGATCGTTGCCGGAGAGACCTGTCCCAGTGAGCTGGTAGAGTTCCATCATCGCTCGCTTCCGAACTGCGAACTCTACAACGAATACGGCCCTACCGAAGCGACCGTCTGGTGCGCCGCCGCAAAGCTCCAGCCACACAAACCCGTCACCATCGGACAGGC
Organism: Rhodothermales bacterium; assembly: GCA_035512315.1. Taxonomy (GTDB): domain Bacteria; phylum Bacteroidota; class Rhodothermia; order Rhodothermales; family DATKEJ01; genus DATKEJ01. The sequence continues at coordinate 3,404 of DATKEJ010000216.1, forward strand.
CGTACCAGGGTATGAGGCCCATGTCCTTTCACCAGCCGGTCAGCTGTTGCCCGTTGGCGTTCGAGGGGAACTTTTCATTGCCGGCCCGGGCGTATCCAGCGGATACCGAAACACAGACCCGCTCGCAGACGAGCGCTTCCCACTTGTCAGGCTTCCGGGCCGCGCCCCCGTCCGCATGTACCGATCCGGCGACCGCGTCCGCCGGCTGATTGACGGCAACCTCGAATTCCTCGGTCGCATCGACGACCAGGTGAAACTGAGCGGATTCCGATTCGAGCCTGCGGAAACGGAAACCGCGCTTCGCTCAATCGTTGGAGTCGATGATGCGCTCGCTCGACTCGTAGCCGACAACGCCTCCGACACTCCTTCGCGTCTGGTCGCGTACCTCGTCGCCACAGAGAATTTCGACGCCGACTTCCCCAAACTGAAAAAGCGCCTCGCCGAATCGCTTCCACCCCACGCCATTCCCTCGCAATTCGTTCTTCTTCCCGCCCTTCCGCGCCTCCCAAACGGCAAGATCGACGTGCGTGCCCTACCGCAGCCGGCTTCGGAACTGGAGTCCGAAGCCGCCTTCGTCGAACCGTCGAACCCGGTCGAAGTGAAGCTCGTCTCCATTTGGCGAGAGATTCTGCAACTCGAGCGTGTATCCACTCGAGACAACTTCTTCGAAATCGGCGGCACGTCGCTACAGGCAATTCGCATCTTCTCGAAAATCCGGAGCGAATACGGAGCGCGCATCTCGTCCAGCCGTCTCCTGCAATCTCCCACCATCGAGGACATAGCCAAGCTGCTTGACGAAAGCTCTTCCTCCCATTCGGCGAAATGCCTCGTCCCGCTGAAAACGTCCGGCTCGCTCGTGCCCATTTTCCTGATACACTCCGGCGGACTCCAGGTCCTCTTCTACAAGGAACTCGCTCAACGACTCGACGAACGCATCCCGCTCTTTGGACTGCAAGCCGTCGGGCACGATGGCAGCGAAGCCCCGCTTACAAGTATCCAGGATATGGCGACGCGCTACATCGCGGAAATCGAAGAAGTCCACCCGCACGGCCCCTACGTTTTGCTCGGACATTGCTTTGGCGTCACGGTCGCCCTGGAGATGGCGAAGCAGCTCGCGGCCAAAGGCAAGGAAACGCCGTTGCTCGTCTCCATCGACGGCGAAGCGCCCCTACCGCCAGGCCACGTCATCCCGCCCTTTCCCAAGCCGCATGCGGACAAGCCGCTCCCGATTCGTCTTCCGTTTCGAGCCTACCGATACCTAAGAAGGTGTGCCAGAAAAGCCAAAATACTGTTCCTCTACCGCTTCGGCTCCCAAGAGCAAAAGGAAGTCATTCTCCTGCGCCGAACCTGGGTCGCCATCGAACTGGCTTTCCATAACTACAGAAGCGAACCCTATTCGAATCCGGTCCTCGCCTTCCGGTGCACCGGTTCGGAAAAATACGTGAACCACTCGGAGCACGTCTGGAAACGCGCCGCTCCTAACATGCAAATGCACGTGCTGGACTGTCTGCACCAGGAGATTCTCCGCGAACCCACCGTTCAAAAAACCGCCGCCATCATTCACCGCCGCCTCGCCGAACTCCCATTCTACGCGGCCTTGCGCGACGATTGAACTCCCCGCATGCGCGCCTCGCCTGACACAGCCCTCGTTCCCGATCCGCCCGGCGAGCTCTCTCTCGATCGCGTCGAGCAAATTCTGTGCGCCGCCATTCACGCCCAGAAACTTCGAGCGACAGCGGAGTCCCTGCTCGCCCTCAACAGCGAGGTCCTCGACGCCGCTTCCGAAGCGCTCGCCCGATCCGCGATCGCCGCCTGCAAGTCGATCTCCGCGCAATCGCGTCAGATTCAGGACGAAACGATCCAAGTTCTGAATACATGCGGCGTCAGCGCGACGCCGGACAATTCAGACCGCGACACCTCCGCCCTGCAATACCACGCGTTTGCGCTCCGCATCGAGAGAAGACAGCTCGACCTCGCCCTCGACATCCTTGCTGACCTTGGCTTCCGCTGCCCCGCCCGCCGAAGCGGCGGGGAATGGGAATGCCGAAAGCGCTTCCTTGATAAGCTGGATCTCATCAAAGTCGATGCCGGCTCGACGCGCCTGGTCCTTCACGCAAACCGGAGTCCCGGCGCCAAGAGAATTCCCAAACGCCTTCAACCCACTGCCGCCGAGTTCCGTCTCGTTCGCTTTCCCAAGTCGCTTTGGTGGCTCTACTTCGCCCTTCTTTCCGCCCGCCTGGCCAAGCGATTTCGCAAAAACGTTTCCTCCGACAGCGACGACTGGCCCTTCCTCGGGACGCCCGTCAGCCTGATCCCGCCGCTGCTCGAATTCGCCGAAGTCAACTCCAGCGACACCCTCGTGGATATCGGTTGCGGCGATGGACGCGTACTCACCGAAGCCGCCCGCCTGAAACGCTGCCGCTGCATTGGCGTCGAACGCGATCCCGCCCTCGCCGAGCTCGCCCGAACCCGTGTCCAAAAACTGGAGCTCGCCGGACGTGTCTCGATCATTGAGGGGAACTTTGCGGATCAAAACTTCGATCAGGCCGACGTCGTTTTCCTCTTCCTGCCCGTGCGCAGTCTTGCGGGTTTGATCGAAACGCTCTCACGGCAACTAATGCCGGGCTCCCGAATCGTCGTGCACGAGCAAGAGCAGCCGCCACCGTCGCTCAAGCCGGCCCTATCCCGCCCCGTCTTCAACGCGTCCGCGATCACCGTCGCCCACCTTTGGCGACTCTAGTTGGACGGCTCGTCTAACTCGATCCGCATCACTTGGATGCGCTCGATCTCTTCGACGCGACCGTCCAATGGGAACGTGGTCACACGCGTTATCTCCAAGGAGCGAGCCGTTGCCAGATCGGCAATACCAATAGAAAGAGCTCGCCACCAGGACCGCCCCCACGATGGCGTATGGCATTCCAAACGCGAAGCGGCGATCGCCGGCTCGATTCCGCAAAAAAGAAAATGCAGCGCTATTTCAACGAGGATCATCTGGGAGCCGGAGCCCGACCCTTCAGTTCTACCTTCATCGGGTGACCCGGGCCGCGGGCCACCGTCATCTCCGGCGCGGTGTTCCTCATCCGGGACTTCCGGACCGAGGTAGCACGCTTTCCGCCCCATGTCGCGGTCCGGATTCCCCAGCTGACGGCGCGAATCCGGACCTCGTCGACCGGCCCGGGATCGCCGATTCGTCGTCGGAATCGGGCCCTCCAACCGTTCGCCGATCGGAACGACGGCCGAAGTAGAAAAAAATAGTGCCATGCGCCAGAAACCATCGGAAATGTCCATTCTCAGTGCGTACATAGCGACCAGAGGTTCCTCGGCACGTACCCATCAATTGGTATGCAGCGATTCCCCATCGTCATTCTGCTGATGGCATGGCTGGTCGTGACACACCCGCTGCTGGCCCAGCCGACGGGAACCGTCACCGGTACCGTCACGGACAGCGTGTCCGCCGCTCCAATGGCAGGCGTCAGCGTGGTGCTCGAGGGAACCGTCCGGGGGACAGCCACCTCGTTTGATGGCGGCTTCCGGCTGGAGGACGTCCGTGCCGGATCGTACACGATCACGGCCAGCCTGATCGGATACGGCCGTGCTTCGATGGTCATGGACGTGCGTGATGGAGAAACCACGAGAATCACGATTCGACTGCGCGAACAGGCGGTTTCGCTCGATGAAGTCGTCGCGACGGCGGAGCGCTTCACCGTGCTGACCCTTCTGGGATTCAATCTTGGAGTTGAAATAGGTCAGATTATCGTTATCGGCGTGGTTTTTCCGGTCCTGTTTCTGATTCGCCGCCGCTCCTGGTACACGCCGGCTGTCCTGCGATTCGGGTCGGCGTGCCTGATCGCCATCGCCCTGTTCTGGTTCGTCGAGCGAGCGTTCGCACCCCCCGTTCTGGTCGAGGCGAAAGGTGTTGTCAAGGATATTATAAGACCGATCCATACCGCGAGAGGCCTGTTTACATGATGCGAACCCGTGAAATAGAGACGCTACTGCTCTCGGGGGATGACGTACGCTGTCTGGTCCGACGGACCGGGCTCGACGAGACAATGGACGTTCTTATAGGCCGTCTGCGTCGCGCGTTCATGGACTACGACACGGATGCCGTGACGGTGCCGGTCCGTGACGGATTCTCGTATCGCCGACCGGAGACGGGGCTCATCGAGTGGATGCCCTGTTACAGCGTGGGATCCGACGTGGCCATCAAGGTCGTCGGGTATCATCCGTCGAACCCGTCCGGACTGGGCCTGCCGACCGTGCTTTCCACCATCAGTCTGTATGACACCGCGAGCGGGCACCTGATGTGCGTCATGGACGCCACGATTCTGACGGCGCTGCGAACGGGTGCGGCATCGGCTATTGCGACGGACCTCATGTCGCCGCCCGGATCGATCGTTCTCGGAATCGTGGGAGCCGGTACACAGGCGGTCGCTCAGGTTCATGCGATTTCCCGGATTCGGGACCTGGACAGGATTCTTGTCCACGACATCGATTCCGCGGCGGCCGAGTCCTTCGCGCGCCGGGTCGCAAGGTATTTGAAGCGGCCGAACGTTCGCGTGGCCGATCCGGATACGATCTCGTCGGAGTCGGACGTACTGTGCACGGCCACGTCCGTTGAGCCGGGACAGGGGCCGGTCATTCGAGACGGCGACGTGAATTCACGACTTCACATCAACGCGGTCGGGTCCGACTTTCCCGGCAAGATCGAGTTGCCGGTAACCCTGCTTCGACGAAGCGTCGTCATTCCCGATTTTCTCGCTCAAGCTGTCAAGGAAGGAGAGTGCCAGCAACTCCGGGCGAACGAGATCGCCCCCGAATTGCACGTGCTCATGCAACACCCGAAACTGCAGGCCGATCTCGACAATCGGCTGACGGTCTTTGACTCCACGGGTTGGGCGCTGGAGGACAGCGTGGCAATGCACGTCATGGTCGAGCTCGCGAGGGATTTGAATATCGGCAGCATGATTCCGATGGAATCCGTATCGGAGGATCCGTTGGATCCATATCGCGACGTTGCGTCAGTCGAATTTTTCAATCGCACGGCATGAGCAACCCTTCCTTCGACCGTCCTCTGACCTCAAACGGCGTAGAGCTCGATACCAGCGCCTCGGCGTTCGGTGAACTCGAATCCTCGACGCACCTGCTGGAGCATCCTGAGGCTCTGACCACGCGCATGGCGGACGACGGGTACCTGTTCTTCCGCGGCATTCTCGACCCCGCACTCGTTTTCGAGGCCAGACGGGAGATCCTTCTCAAGTATGCGACAGTCGGCGAAATCGACGCGATCAATCACCCCGTGATGGACGCCATCCAGGCCGATCGGTCGTTCATCGATCAGGTCAATCTGCGTGCATTTACGGAAAGCGTCCGCACGGGTCTCGCCTACGAGCGGGTCGTTCTCAACCCCGCCATCTTCTCGTTTCTGGAGAAGCTGTTGGGCGGAAACGTTCGCGCCTACGATTTCAGATGGCCCCGATTCGTCCGACCCGGCGAGGGGTGCGGCTTTCATTACGACGGCCCCTACATGAACCGGGGTACCGAGAGGGTATTCACGACATGGATTCCGCTCGGACGCGTCAGGCGCCACGAGGGCGCGCTGATCATCCTGGAGGGCAGCCACAAGGCAGACGAACTTCTGGACACGTACGCCAGGCGGGACGCCGACAGGGAACAAATCAGCTGGCTCAGTACGGATCCGAGAGAACTCCAGAACCGCTTCGGCGGTCGCTGGCTGACGACTGATTTCGAGGCTGGCGACGTGCTCTGTTTCGGCATGCACATGCTCCATGGCGCACTCGACAATCTGTCTCTGGAGCGCCGTTGCCGCCTGACGTCGGACACGAGGTATCAACGCGCCGATGAGCCGCTTGACGAACGGTGGAATGGTCACAATCCGGAGGCACACGGATATGACAAGGTCTTCCTTCCGGGGCTCGGCAGGTGGAACAACACGGAGTTTCTCGACGAATGGAAGCGCGTCGACGAGTTCGGTCGGCTGCTGCTGCACGACTAACACATGGACTTTTCGTTGACAGACGATCAGCAGGCACTGCGCGACAAATTCGCGGCCTTCGCGCATGCGTCGCTGAACGATTCCTCCGTCGAGAGTGATGTTCTCGAATCGTTTCGACGGGACAGATGGATGGCGTGCGCGCGCGAGGGCATCCTCGGGCTGAACATTCCGAAAGCCTACGGTGGGAGCGGATACGATATCCTCTCTACCATAGCCGCTCTGGAAGGGCTCGGGTACGGCTGCCGCGAGAATGCCCTGCCATTCGCACTCAATTCCCAGATGTGGAGCGTACATCCCGCCATCCTGAAGTTCGGTACGGAAGATCAGCGACAGAAGTGGCTGCCCCGACTGTGCAGCGGCGAAAAGATCGGAGCATTCGGTATCACGGAGGAGCAGACGGGATCGGACGCGTATGCCATGGAGGCACGAGCACGGAAGGTCGACGACGGCTACGTTCTGAGTGGTCGCAAGGCGTACGTCACAAACGCCCCGGTCTGCGACCTGGCTGTGGTATTCGCTGTTACAGATCCGGACGCGGGCCGATGGGGCGTTTCCTGTTTTGTCGTGGAGCGCGGTACGGACGGATTCGAGACCAGTCCCGCTCGCAACAAGATGGGCATGCGAACCGCTCAGATGGGTGATCTCCTTTTCGAGGACTGTCTCATTCCGACCGAATCGCGTCTCGGTCCCGAGGGCGTCGGCGTCAGCATGTTCACGACGGCCATGGAATCCGAGCGAGGATACATTTTTGCCAGCCAGGTCGGTCGCATGCGAAAGCAACTGGAGGAGGCCATCGCATATGCGACCGAACGGAAAGCGTTCGGGCGTTCCATTGGAGGGTTTCAATCCGTGTCGAACCGTATCGCCAACATGAAGCTTAGGCTCGACACGGCGAGAATGCTTCTGTACCGCGTCGCCTGGCTCGAAGAACAGGGGCGGTCCGTGCAGCTCGAAGCCGCACTCGCCAAACTGCATTTGAGCGAGTGTTTCGTGGAGTCGAGCCTGGACTTCATCCGAATCCACGGCGCTCGCGGGTATGTCACGGAGTTCGAGGTGGAGCGTGATCTTCGCGACGGCGTCGGCGGACTGATCTACTCCGGTACGTCGGACATTCAGCGAAACATTATCGCGCGGATGCTGGGACTCAAGCCGTGAGCGACCTGCTGCACCATATCGTCGATCGGTCGGCCGACCGCTTTCCGGATGCGGCGGCGTTCCGCTTTCAAGGCCGGGATCTGACATACGCCGAACTCTCGCGCCAGTCCAATGCCGTCGCGGCGACGTTGATCGACGCCGGAATCGAACGGGGTGACCGTGTTGGAATCCATCTCAACAGGGGCCTGCGTGTGCCTCAGGCCGTCTTTGGAATCATGAAGGCCGGCGCGGCCTTCGTGCCCCTTGATCCGCAGCAGCCGACGGGTCGGCTGACGGACGTGGTACGATCGGCCGGAATCAGGTGCATCGTCACGGATCAACAGACTGCGGCATCGGTGCTCGAAGTTGTCGACGGCGGAGCCGGCGTTGAATTCCTTCTGGGCCCCGATGCATCCGGTACGGCGGAGCGGACTGTGTCTTGGTCCGATGTGGACCGCGGGGACTGCGCTTTCAATGGGGTTCCCGGACTCGTCCCGGAGGACATGGCCTACCTCATGTTCACGTCCGGGTCCACGGGTACGCCGAAAGGTATCGTGCATACGCATTTCTCCGGTCACAGCTTCGCATCGACGGCGGCGAAGGTCTACGGACTCACTCCGGATGATCGCTTAAGCGGTTTTCCTCCGCTGCACTTCGATCAGGCGATGTTCGACTACTTCTCCGGCCCGCTGGCGGGCGCGACCACGGTCATCATTCCCGAGGCGCACATGATGATGCCGGCCAGCCTCTCGCAGCTGATGGATCAGGAGCGACTGACCGTCTGGTATTCAGTTCCGTACGCGCTCGTTCAACTGCTCGAACGTGGAGCTCTTCACGAGCGGGACATGTCCAGCCTTCGATGGGTCCTGTTCGGCGGCGAGGTTTTCCCGCTCGGGCAGCTGCGCCGGCTGATGGAGCTGTGGCCGGTTGCCCGATTCAGCAATGTGTACGGCCCGGCCGAGGTCAATCAGTGCACCTACTTTCACGTTCCGCCCCCAGCCGAATGGCCCGCCGACTGGACCGCCTTGCCGCTGGGAGATCTGTGGCCGCACGCCGAAGGACTCGTGCTCGACGAGGATGGAACGATCCTGCCGGATGGAAGCCCCGGGGAGTTCATCGTCAGGACGCCGACGATGATGAGCGGGTATTGGGACGGCGCGAAGGAGCGGAACACCGTCTTTTTCACTCGATCACGCGATGGCCGGACTGAAACGTTCTATCGAACCGGCGACCTGGTGCTTCGGGAGAAGGACGGTCTGTATCGATTTCTGGGGCGCATGGACAGGCAGATCAAATCGCGGGGATTCAGGATCGAACTCGACGAGATCGAGACAGCCATTGCCCGTTTTCCTGATGTGGCCGAGGCGGCTGCGTACGCGGTGAACGACGATTGGGGCACCAGACTGATCCACGCGGCGATCCGCCCCGGAGGAGCCACGCCACCATCGATCGCGCAGCTGCGGGCATTTCTCGCCGGGGAACTCCCGAGATATGCCGTACCCGTGAGCATCCGGATTCTTGACGATTTTCCGCGGACGAGCAGCGGCAAGACAGATCGCCTGGCTCTCGAAAAGGAACATCAGAAACAACAGACGGCTTTGGAAACCGACTAAAACCCGGTCAGGCTCAGAATGGAGATCGAAACAACACTTACACGATTCATCGTCGACGAATTGCTTGACGAGCGCCACGGGAAAGACCTCGGACCCGACGACAGCCTGCTTTCCAGCGGATTGCTCGATTCCCTGTCGGTGATGAGCCTGATCGGATTCATCGAGCACGAGATGGGTTATCACGTCTCGCCGGCCGACGTCACCATTGAGAATTTCCAATCGGTGCGTACGATATCAAACTACCTGCGACTGAGCGAACGCGGCTCTGTGGATGGTTGACGTGAAGAATGCACCGGAATCGGGAGAGCGTCTCACGACCGCCCAGCTTAAAACGAGCCGATTCGGATGCCGGGCCACCGGTATCGAGAACAATTCGGATTTGGCCCGACTGGCGCGGGAGCGAATCCGGGCGTCGGCCGCGTCCGACAGGATGAGGGTGATCGAATCGGATGCTGCCGGCTCCATACCGGACGACGCAACCGTCGTATTTCTTTTTCTGCCGGCGCCAGACATCTCTTCGATGCTCGGCAATCTGATGAACGTGTTGCTGCCCGGTGCCCGGGTGATTGCCCACGAACATTCGAGAATCGGAACGGACATTCCTCCCGAGCGCCGATCGTTGCTCGCAGGCGAGATGTCGGTTACCGTCGCCAGCCTCTGGCGAGTATGAGACCCGTGACAGTCCAGCACCCGCCTTGTGTCGGGGTTTCATTCCACGATTGAGCCAGCTCTCGGCATTGATGCTGTTGATCGTTTGCAGTACTCGAACCTTTCGCATTCGTGCACTGACGACTTTCAGTGCTTTCCCGTAGACCGCAACCTAATTTGGAGTTCGTCTATTGCATGATCCGGGAGACCAGTATGCTCGAGCGAATACCGGAGCAGGAAATCGTCATGGTGAGCCGCGATTCGGTCGAGGCCTTCGACAGAGCGGGCCTGGAGCGGGGACCTCTGTTTCCGATCTATCATGTAAACAGCACTGGCTACAGCCGGCATCTTCCTCCTGGAGCCGTCGTGGTCGATCTGTTCTGCGGTCCCGCCCGGTTCATATCGTATTTGCTACAGGGCAGACCGGACGTCTCTGCCATAGGAATCGATTTATCCTCAAAGATGCTCGACCTCGCGGCGGAAAACCTTCGGTCCGCCGGTCTTGCCGATCGAGTTCGTCTTATCCAGGGGGACGGCGCGTCCGCCAGTGAACTGGTTCAGGACCCCGTTCACGGGGTGTCATGTCTTTCGGCATTGCACCACTGTCCGTCCATGACACATCTGGTAGAAGTCCTGGGAGAGATACGGAAGTTCCACGACCGGGGCGCAGCCGTATGGCTGTTCGACCTGGTTCGCCCTGACACGGAGGAGACTGTGAAGTTCATTCCCGCCATGCATGAAGTAAGCCAGGCTACAAAACTCCCCGCCGCCTTCAAGGAGGACTGGATGAACTCACTGAGGGCGGGATGGACCTTTGATGAGTTTAAAACCGCGATGGGTCGAGCGGGAATATCGCTTCACAGCTCGCAGGCAAACTACAGCCAGTTGCACTGGGCTCCATCTCCGAATCGGGAGGAACTGTACAACGTGCCCTGGGCAAGGAGGGCGCTCACGTCCCAGGAAGAAAAGCGGATGGCCAAACTGAAGGAATTGTTGCGGTTCGACTCTACGTAGACCGGCAGGAGAAAACAGTGCGTCCTCCGATCTCATCGCGTTCCTTGTTGCGGACACCCTGTACTGGGACGAAGATCCTGATTTCTCCCGGTCCCGGCTCGGGAAACGCCTGCGAAATCGAGCGGCTCGTCCGTCTCCGAAAGGTTGCAGATTCCACGCAGAAGCCGGGATCACACGCCGAATCCTCGCGATCAACCGATCCGGTCATTCCGGACAAGTCGTCCCCCGTCGACCGGCACAGGGATGACCGGCGCGGTGAACAAACTCCATCGGATCCTCGGTCTTCGGGTTCCCGATCAGGCGGAACAGTACGTACACCTGCCTGCTGAAAAGCGTCCCGTCGTTTTTTTATTATGCGACTGCCGCACTCGCCCTGACGTTCGTTCCAATGGGAACGACGAACGTACACACCCGTCGAGAGATAGAGTGTTCGTCTCGAATCAGCGATTCGGAGATAGATCGGAACCTCACCTCGCGGATTGGAGTTGTGCTTCCATAAGAGCGGAGTAACTTTGCCATCGATTACGTCTCGAGCCTAAAGGTTTATCTAAAGGTACAGACGCATCATTCGGCATCAACTGGCAACGTTCAAAATCAAGTTGATAGTCTGCTGGGGAATGAGGATTCATGCTACTTCACAAGACTCCAGAGAACCTCAAAAAGTAGTCCTCCCTAAGACCTAACCACCTCGGATCATGTCGTTCAAAGGAAATACACAACTCACGATTATCCTCACCTGCGGCCCCGACGACGTCGCTGAGGGCGACGCCCTATGGGCAGCCCATGCGGCGTGGATGGGGCGATCACACCACCGTGAGGGCGATAAAGCCCTGCTCGCATACAACGTCGTTAAAGGTCCGGAGCTATCAAACCCGCTCGATCCTGGCTCGGAGCCGACCGGCAACACATCCTTTGTTCTTACCGAAGTATATGCTACACCAGCCGGCGTGGCCGACCACTGGAAGCAAGGGATGGAATGGGAGGGTTTTGCCAAGCTGCAGGCATGGGCTCCGAAATGCAAAGTGACCGCGCTTCACGGTTCAAAGGTGGTGCAGTCGCTCTGGTAGCCACGCCTGGACCTATTGGTGCAGAAAAGCTCCGTTCACCGAGCGCCGCTGCACGCCGCGTGGAGGCAGGGTGTTAAGTCTGTATGCCGGCTATTTTCACACGCCTACCAAAATCAACCAGCGCCTGTGACTGCGCCCTCAGGTTCTTCACCGGCGTACCTTGGGGTACTGCGCCGACGCGGGTTCGCCTCACCGCTTCACGCCGATCCCGACGTTCACCGGGTTCGTCAACACGGCCGGCTCATCATGGCCCGCCCGCTTCCGGACCATCTTGCCCAGGGTCTCGCGGATCGTCCCTTGTTCATCGTCGCTGAGATCGAGATCGCGCAGCATGGCTCCAACGATCGGATTGCTGTTGATAACCCAGTCGAAAAGCTCTTCACCGCTTCGAAACCGAGTTGTCTCTTTGACGGTCTCGACTTCGACGTCCTCCAGCCCGGCTCGCGACAGCTCGTTCGCGAAGACGTCGGGGTCTGCCAGTTGGAATTCGAGGGGAGGCGGATCCGACGGCGGCCCGTTGAAATCCGGACGAACCGATTGGACCGCGTGCACAAAGAAGCCGAGGAATTCGATCTGATTCGGATCACCATACCCGCTGACCAGAACCCGGCCGCCAGGTTTCACGACGCGAACCATTTCACTGAGGGCTTGGGGCAGGTCCGGAAAAAGCATTACACCGAACTGAGAACCGGTGACGTCGAATCTTCCGTCATCGAAATCCAAATTGTGGCCGTCCATAACGCGAGTTTCGATATCCAGACCCTCGCCGGCGGCGCGTGCTTCGAGAAGATCGAGCATGGCCGGCGACAAGTCCGTGGCCAGAACGCGCGCTCCCATCTGTGCAGCGGGAATGCTCAAGGCCCCACTTCCGGCTGCCACATCCAGGAAGCGCATGTCGTTCTCGAGTCCGGCACGCCGAAGGCTCTCGTGAGCGAGCGACATCTGTGAGGGAGTGTTCGTTCTGTCGTATCCGACCGCGATATCGTCCCAAGCGGACCTGATTTCGTCCAACCGAAGCATCTCGACGAACGCCGGCAGCCGGCCCTCCTGACTCGGTCTTTCCAGGTCCGTGGTGGTTGTCTGACTTCTGTTCATGTTGGATTCCGGGTTTGATGCTCAACCTGCTTTGGTTCACTAACCAAACTCGGAATCAGGCTCCAGGCCGCGCTTCCGCGAAATCACCCAATTCCGGACCGCCTGCAGATTGGGTAATTTCCGCCACCAGACGAACTCAGAGGATCTTGTGCTCGTAGGCGTAGGCCGTGGCGGCCGCTCGTGAGGGGACGTCGAACTTCGTGAGGATGCTGCTCACGTGCCGATCGATGGTTCTCTCACTTAGAAACAGCTCAGACGCGATTTCCTTATTCGTCTTCCCGGCGGCTACCCGGTGAAGGACTTCGAACTCACGCGGCGTGAGTACGTTTGGACGCTCCGAATCCATGCTCTCATCAAGCGTCTTCTGCTTGCGCTCCTCAACGGACACGCCGCCCTCCGGTTGGCGTTTCCCTACAGCGCTCAGTCGAGCGAGATCCGGTTCCGCACCGAGCTTCTCGTAAACGGCTCTTGCTGCATCAAATTCGAGACCGGCGCCCTCTTCGTCATCGAGCTTCAGGCAAGCCCAGCCGGTCAGCTCACGAATCCTGGCCACCTCGTATGGAGCCTTCCACTCCTCGCTCGCACGACGCAATGAAACCAGCGCCGTCTCGGGATCGCCCTCGGCCAGCTCGACCGCACCCCTGGCGTGCATTGAGATGGCTCGGAGCACGCCGGTGTCGAAGCGGTCTGCAATCTCCTCCAGTTCCCGGCAGGCCATTCGACCCTGTTCGAGGTCACCGGCGGCCAGTCGGATTTCCACGCAAGCCGGCAGAAGCTTCGCCCGTTCGAGTGGTCGGGTTGCTTCGTGCAGCGCACGCTGGATCATGGAACTCGCCGAGCTTCCCTGATTTTGAGCAAGTCTCAGCAAAGCCAGGCCCGGCTGAGGCACAAAGCCGATCCGGCTTGCGTGGCGATAAGCGTCTTCGGCCTCTTCGAATTGGCCGCGCAGCCGGTGCAACTCGGCGACCTGGTAATAGGCTTCGGCCGGCGGCGCCGGGTCCCCGGATTGAGAACTACGCCGGCACGCCCTGTCGGCCTCCGACATCGCCTCGAGCCAGTCACCTTGGAGTCGCATGATTTCTGCCCGGTCCACGTAGCAGGCTCCCGTAAACCGGATCAAATCGGGCTGCCCGTCACACCACCGTGTCAGTTCATTCGTCCATTCGTGGGCTCGCCCGAGCGCGTATACCTCCCGGCAGGCCTCGATCACGCTGCAATAGATAAGACCCGTGAAGATGGGCGACACGTTGCCTTCCACGACTTCGAGCATCGCTTCGTCGAGCAGAGCCAATCCCGCCTCGACCCGGCCCTGTGCGATCAGCGCCCGGCCTTGCAGATGGAGAGAAGCTGAAATCAGATCGACGTCTCCAAACGAAACACCAATCTCGTGGATTCCGGATGCGGTCTCATGAGCGGCTTGCGGATCGCCTGCGCTCAGTTGCCGTTCAGCCAGGGGCAAATCCAGGTATCCGTGCTCAACGCAATGGCGTCCCTCTATCAGCCTGCGCGCCCGGTTGAGCCATCCTGTTGCCTTGCCCGTCTCGCCACTGAGAAAGAGGTCGAGAGCCAGCGTGAAAGCGGAGCGCGCGGCGCGTTCCGCCCGGCCGTCTTCGACGTAGGATCGATGGGCATGCTCGACGAATCGGTGAAACTCCCGGTCGAGTCCGATGAGATAAGCCGACATCCCGAGGCGTTCGAGATCGGCGGCGCCCAGCGTACTCGTCTCGTTGGCACGCGAGAGGAGGCTATACGCGTCCCTCCAGTCACCGCGCTCGAAGGAGTTGCGACCTTTGGCGAGTTCAGACATTTCGTCGAGATTGTGCGCTTGCGAAGGACAAGGGTTCTCTTGGTTATGGCTGTCGCACTCTCGCTCATTTCGTCCCGACCTCAACTGTGATAGTCTGTGATCTCTACTTCGTAAGCATCACCATCACGCCAGAAGAAGCAAATGCGCCACTGATCATTAACGCGAATGCTGTGTTGTCGCAGGCGAAATCCTTTCCGATAATAGCGTGTTGCACTAATAGCGGCAAACACAACGGGTGACAACGTCGCGCCAACCCACTCTAAATGCTCACGCGCAGACCGGTCACAGCGTCGGCCACACAATCTGAGCTCGAAATCTATCTAGTCAGGTTATGAAAGCGAGTGCTCAGTTGTCTATTGGAAACGAACCCGTTCCTCTATCGTACACCACTACACAACAAAATGGTGTATGGGACGAACAAACATTCATATAGACGACGAACTTATCGACAAGGCCATGCAAATGACCGGGGCAAAGTCGAAGCGGGAGGCGGTCGATATCGCGTTGCGGCGGCTTGTGGTGAAAGGGACACTCTACAAGGCCATCCGAAATCTCCGCGGAAAGCTTGAGTGGGAAGGCGACATTGAGTCGTGGCGTTCCTCCAGATCACGGAATCAGTGATCGTCGTCGACTCGAACGTTTGGGCCGACTACTTCAACGGATCGGCCTCGGCATACGTCGAGCGACTGGACAATGGTCTCCTTGATGAAGAGGATATCGCGATCCTCCCGATCATTGTGACCGAGGTATTGCAGGGATTTCGGACAAGCGCCGGGTTTAACCGTGCTCACGATATCCTGACCCGGCTGCCCATCATCCAGCCGGACCTAGCGTGCCATGTGGAGGCGGCGTTGCTGTTCCGGAAACTGCGCGGCAACGGAATTACCGTCCGCGGTTCCATCGACTGCGTGATCGCTCAGTTTTGCATCAGAAGTGGATCAACGCTTTTGAGTCCCGACGCGGATTTTCGATTGATTGCCCAACACTCCGACCTCGACCTCTGGATGCCGGACTGATAAGACATAGTCCGAGGTCAGAAGTCCGATGTCCGACCCGCACTCGGGTACACTCCAATTCCTTTGCGCCTTTGCGTGAGAATCTTCTCCGTAGCCTTGTGCCTTTTTGAGGGTATAGTCCACGGGCATGCCCTTGGCGCACGATTGCTCGGAATTGCGCGTTCAGAAGCAGGCGAAGGCCTGGCCAGCGAATAAACGTACATTATGTACTATCATGACGTATAGTGATTAATTACGGATGTTAGAAACATAATGTCTGTAACTTATGTACACAGTCGTACTTTCCAGCCACGCAAGGAAGGCGCTTGGGAAACTCGAGCGATCCGTTCAGGCGCGGATCATCGTTTCTCTCGAGCTGCTGAAGGAAGATCCGAGGCCGCCGAAGGCCGTGAAGCTGAAAGGAGAGGACAACGCCTGGCGAATTCGGGTGGGCGATTACAGGATCGTCTACGAAGTGATCGACACTGAACTGGTCGTCTGGGTCGTCAGGATTGCCGACCGAAAGGACGTGTACCGAAAGAAATGATTCAGAAAACAGAGGAAGCCGTGAAGCACGAACCAGATACCGTTAGAGAAGAGATGTTCACGCTGTCAACCGTCGAGTTGCGCGCCAACCTGTCGGATGTCCTCGGCCGGGTTCGCCACGCGCACGAGCGCATCGTCATCACCAAGTCGGGGAAGCCCGTGGCGGGGATCATCCCGTACGACGAGCTGGAGGCGATCGAGGCGCTGGAGGAGGAGCTCGATCGAAAGGCCCTCACAAAAGCGCGAAAAGAAGGCGGCCGGCACCTGCTGGAGGACGTGAAGAAGGAGCTGGGACTGGCGTAGGGACATGCCGCCAGAGCTTGCGCCCACGGAGGCCGGGGCATGTCCGTTGATGCCGCCAGAGCTTGCGCCCACGGAGGCCGGGGCATGTCCGGTCTAGCGGAATTGCCCGGATACGCGGTGGCAACTTCTCCCGAATGTGACCTCCCCCGGCTGTGCTCTCCCCAGTGACTCTTTCTGGAACAACGCGGATACGTTTGGGATCGCTTAGCCGCCCCCTCCAGCGGGGGACCACGCGACGAAGCCTCTCCGTGAACCGCCTTGTGCAAGGAGGCCGCTTCGAAGGGGGAGCAAAGTTCTTCACCTTTAGGTTACCTTTCTCTCTATGCCCGTCAACGATACATCATCTTCAGCCGCCCGCCACCTCATGGAGGCGAACCGCGCCCTGAGTCCGACGCAGCGGTTGGAGCGCGTCGTCGCCCTCAACCAGGCGTTGGATGCCATTGTTGAGGCCGCGATTAGAGCCCGCCACCCGGATCTGGCCGATCGCGAGATCCGTGACCATGTCGCGCGTCGTCGTTTGGGGACTGAGTTGTTTACGAAGGTCGTCGCCGAGAGAGAGCGTCGGAAATCCCCCGTTGATGATCGCGAGTGAGGTCATAGAGGTCACCCTCACCGTTTGCCGGCACCTCGACGCACTCGATGTTCTCTACGTCATAGGCGGATCGATGGCGAGCTCGGCACATGGCGTCGTCCGTTCTACGAATAATATCGACATCGTCGCCGTTATCGAGGTTGAGCAGGCAGACGGGGTCGTCGAGTGCTTCAAGGAGGAGTTCTACCTCGATCCTGAGTCCATAAAGGAGGCGATCCGTTCCAAACGCTCCTTCAACCTGATCCATCTTAAGTCGTTGTTCAAGGTCGATGTTTTCGTTCCGGCGGGTGATCCGTTGTCACAGAGCCAGATCCAGCATCGCATCCAGCTCATCCTTCCGGGCGCCGACGACGTCAGTTTGCCTATTCTGAGCCCGGAGGACGTGATCCTGCAGAAGCTGCGCTGGTTCGATCTCGGCGACCGGGTCTCCGAACGCCAGTGGGCGGATATTCTCGGCGTTCTTGAGACGCAGCAGGTCGCGAATCTCGATGTCGATTTTCTTCGGGAGATGGCGGATCAGGCGGGGTTGCAGGATCTGTTGGAAAAGGCGCTGGATGAGGTGGGATAGCGAGCCGAACCGGCTACGTTTCGCTCGGGTACACTCCAATTCCTCTGCGCCTTCGCGTCTTTGCGCGAGAATCTTCTTGGTGCCTTGTCAGGATTCTTCGTGTCTTTGTGAGAGAAACCGATCACCCTCAAGCGGGCAGGCCGCCGCACCACCTAGTGCTCCATCCTCTGACGCAGCGTCTCCACCGACTTCTTCGGATTCATCAGAAATCGCCGTCCGTCCTCCGTTGTCTCGGCGGCGTCGACGATCAGGGACCTGACCTCTACCGCAGAAAGGTCCGGGTCCAAAGCGAACAGCTTCGCCGCAAGATTCGTCACGTTCGGGGCGGCCATCGAGGTGCCGGAAAACTCCATCCGTTCGCCGCCTGGGAGATAGCTGTCGACCTCGAAGCCGTTGGCGTGGATCCGCACCGTTTCGCCGTAGCTGGTGAATGACGTTTCATCACCGGCCTGATCCACAGCGCCGGTCGACAGCACGTTCGGCAACCCGATCGTCGCGGGCATGTCGACGGTGAATCCGATGTCGTCATCACTGTTTCCCGCGGCCGGTACGAAAAGGATGTCAGGCGCGCTCGCCATGGCGGCCGTCATCCCCTTGATCAAGACGTCGAACGTCTCGGCGGCCATCTGCTGGCGCTCCTCCGAGTCCGATCCGATTCCGTTGACCTCGAGCAACTCTTCGAGGTTCTTCGCGGATACTCCCCAGCTCATATTGACTACTCGCGCGCCGTGGGCCTTCAGGTAATCTACGGTGCGCTGCATGTTGGCTGCCCAGGCCTCGGCGATTTCCTTGGTGACTGGAGGCGGAATCAGCTCATGCGGGAAAGTCTCACGTACGATGAGGACGCGGGCCGCGGGATTGCCGGCAACACTGATGCCGGCGACATGCGTACCGTGCGCATACACGCTGAACATGCTCAGATTCTCCAGGAACGGTTTCACCTCGTCGGGCTGCATTGCTGCCATTCGTTTCTTGAGGTCCTGAGCTTCCGGAGAATCAATTCCGGCCTGCAAATCCAGGAGTCCTTTCACCT
>DATKEJ010000217.1:0-13129 GCA_035512315.1 Rhodothermales bacterium
CTCGATCCGGGATCCCAGTACCCGCATTCCAGCAAAACCGAATTGCCGTGATTCAGGCTCCGTCGTCGCTCGGGCCACGGAAACCCGGAACCTCGAACCTCGAACACGAAGCGCTTCAGCGCTTCGTATACAGCCCGTCAAACGCATCCGTCCACGTCTCGCCGCCGTCGCTCGACATTTGCCAGTGCTGACGGACGGTGCCGTCGTCGTTGTCGTGCCACGTAATGCGGTTGAGCACTGACTGGCCCTGCTGGTTCGTGGTTTCCCCTTCGAGCACCATCTTGCCGTCTGAGTAGCCGCCCTTGGTATGAATCGTCGTTCCGTTGCGCCACACCCAGAACTGCTCCCAACCGTCGGTCTGCGGGTTGTAGAAATTGAAGCTCGAACCGGCCGATCCACCGGCGCCCGTCCAATTCTCCTGTATCACGCAGCCGTCCAGGATCGGCTCGATGAGGTTGTGCCCGGCAACCTTTCCCCCGGCAGTGACTTCCCAGTCACCGATCCAAAAGTCGAACTGGTGCGACTTTTCTTCGCTGGAACACGCCGGAGCCTGCGAAAACGCGACAGGCGCAATCGCCCACGACAGGCCTGACAGGACGAAAATGGATGCAAACTTATTGATCATCTCGGTAGTGTGGAATTGGGTGTGGTGAGCGCCGGCCGATAGTCATTGTTACGAATCTTCCCAGACTCGGACTAGGGGTCGTCATCTGCAAGGCAATTGCAGGGTACCAATCGCAAGTCTGCCAGTCTTCGAGTCTTCAAGTCTGCAAGTCTGCAGACGCTCCGAGGCCGGCATCAAGGCGTGTACCGAGCTGCATCAATGATCGACCAGAGGTGAACGATCCATCCCAACAGAATGAGCCACAGCAGCCCCGCCATTACGAAGTGGATGAGCGCCTTAAACGGCCGCCCCTGCACGAGCTGGCCGAGCCCCGGGATGAAAAACGAGCAAACGGCCGCAATTACGTTACCGGCTGATCCTTGTCCTGTCATGGCGCACCTCGCTTCCGTTGGTTGGTGTCGTAGGGTCTTTACGGGGAGGCTGGGAATATGTGTCAGGTCGGGTCCGGAGTCCGGCGTGGGGGCGTCTCGCAACGTGCCATCCGGATCGTGCGAGCGCACGAGATCGTACGTCCCAGTCGCAGCGCTCAGGACCCCGCACCCCGGACCCGTTTATCGTTTCTCGTTTCCAAGTCCTTCCCAAAGCCCATACAAATACGTCGCCCCCAACGCCCGATCGTACAGTCCGTAACCCGGATGCCCCGTTTCGCCCCAGATCATCCGGCCGTGATCTGGACGCATCGGGCCCGTGAAGCCGACGTCACGGTAGGCGCGCATGACCTCCTTCATATCGACGTCTCCTAGGTCGGACGGATGTGCGACTTCATGAAAGGAGCGTTCGCCGTCGTATTTCACGTTCCGGCAGTGCGCGAAGTGGATGCGCGAGCCGAACTCACGGATCATCGCCGGCAGGTCATTCGATGGATCCGCTCCGAGGCTGCCGGTACAGAACGTCAATCCGTTGGTCGGCTCATCCACAATCGAGAGGATCCGTGCGAGCGCATCGCGATTCGTGACGATACGCGGGAGTCCGAAGATCGTCCACGGCGGATCGTCTGGATGGATGGCCATCTTGACCCCAGCCTCCTCGGCAGCCGGGACGACTCGCTCGAGGAAATAGGCCAGATGGTCCCAGACCATATCATCCGATACGGTCGAGTACGCGCCGAGGAGGGCCGAAAGCTCCGAGGCGGAGACGGTGCGACCCCAGCCGGGGAGCCCTTCCGTTCCTCTCGTGAGATCGTACGCCCGAATCGCCTCGTCGTCGTAGGAAAGCGACGTGGAACCGTCCGGCGCCGGTCGCGCAAGGTCGGTCCGCATCCAGTCGAATGCAGGCATGAAGTTGTAGCAGACGACCGGGATCCCCGCCGCGCCCAGATTTCCGAGACTCTCACAATACTGATCGATCAGGCGATCCCGCGTCGGGCGTCCGAGCTTGATGTCCTCGTGCACGTTGAGGCTCTCGACGACGGACCACGTGAGGGCGGCGGTCTCGATCTCGTCGACCGTCCTGTAAATCCTTTCCAACGTCCATACCTCCCCGACCGGGATGTCGTAGCAGGCGGTCACGATGCCCGTAACCATCGGGATTTGTCGGATGGATTGGAGCGGGATGGGGTCGGAGGAGCCGTACCATCGGAGGGAGAGGAGCATGGAAGATGGAAAATGGAAAATGGAGGGTACGTTCGGTTGGGCCCGCCACAAGGTGCAATCTACGATTACGGAAAGAATCAGCGCGGCCTCACGGGGCTGAAGCCCAGCTGAGGGGGGGGCGGCTCATGAGCCCCAGACTGAAAGGACCACCCCCGGCTTCGCGTTCCAGAGCCCGCGTTTGCGAAGGCCGGCATCGCTCTCAGCCGCGCCCTCGAAAGGGGGACTCCGGGGTGGTTGTCCGGTCATCGTGGCACGGCGTTCGGCCGCGTTGACCAGCCGTCCGCCGCTTGCGCTTAGCCGCCCCCTCGACAGGAGGGACAGTTTAGCGTTTCTCGTTTTAGCGTTCGTTTTAGCGTTTATCGTTTAGCGTTTAGCGTTTCCGGCCTGGAACCCGGATCGAGTCCGGGATGACGGAAAACCTGGAACCTGGAACCTCGAACCCGGAACGTCTAATACTCCGGTACCGACGGATCAATCTCCCTCGACCACGCCTTGATCCCGCCGGCGAGGTTGTAGACGCGACTGTATCCCGCATGCTGAAGAATCTCCACGGCCTGGGCGGAACGCACGCCGGATCGGCAGTGAACCACGATCTCATCATCCCGCCCGGCCTTGAGCTCGCTCAGCCGGTCCGCAAGCTGGTCGTGAGGGATGAGTTGGTTGGCACGTAGCGTCGCGATTGAGTCTTCGAACGGCTTGCGAACGTCCAGCAGGAATGGCGCGGAGCCGCTGTCTCGCCTGTGCTTCAATTCCTGAACCGTGACTTCCGGCACGACCTCCTCTGCCGACACGTGCACCGGCTGTCCCGGTATTCCACAGAACTGCTCGTAGTCGATCAGCTCCGTTACCGTCGGATGATCTCCGCAAACGGGGCAGTCGGGATTCCGGCGCACTTTGAGCGTTCGGAACGACATTTCCAGCGCGTCGAACAGCAGCAACCGGCCGACGAGCGGCTCACCGATGCCGAGGAGGAGCTTGATCACCTCCGTTGCCTGAATCGTGCCCATCAGCCCGGGAAGGATACCCAAAACGCCACCCTCGGCGCACGACGGGACGAGCCCGGGTGGAGGCGGCTCGGGATAGAGGCATCGATAGCACGGACCGTCCTCCGCACTGAATACGGATGCCTGGCCCTCGAACTGATAAATCGATGCGTACGCGTTGGGAGTTCCGGTGAGGACGCACGCGTCGTTCACCAGGTAGCGCGTGGGAAAATTGTCGGTCCCGTCGGCCACCACGTCGTACTCCCGGAAGAGATCGATCGCGTTCTCGCTCGAGAGTCGAAGCTCATGCAGATGGAGTCTCACGTTGGGATTGATGTCCTTCAACCGATCGCGCGCCGACTCGAGCTTCGGCCGGCCTACGTCGCTGGTTCCGTGGAGAATCTGTCGCTGCAGGTTCGTTTGATCCACGTAATCGAAATCGACGATGCCGATTCGTCCGACGCCCGCCGCCGTCAGGTAGAGCGCGAGCGGAGAGCCCAGTCCCCCGGCGCCGATGAGCAAAACAGAGGAGTTCTTCAGCTTCTTCTGTCCCTCCACGCCGACTTCCGGCAGCGTAAGGTGACGCTGATAGCGAATCAGCTCCTCGTGGGTCAGTTCCACGTCCGTGTCAAATGTTGTGGTTTGCATGCTTTCTCAATTAGGCCCGCACGAGCGTTTAGCGTTTCCAGCCTGGATCCCAGGTCGAGCCCGGGATGACGCGTGTCTGGGCACGCCGTCATCCCCGCGCAGGCGGGCCGCCATCCCCGCGCAGGCGGGGATCACCCTCCGGCAACCGCCGGGATGATCGCGAGCTGATCACCTTCCTTCAAGACTGTATCGTGCCCGTCAAGGTAGCGAACGTCCTCATCGTTCACGTAAACGTTGACGAACGAGCGCAGCGATCCCGCCGCATCGAAGAGATGCGATCGTAGGGACGGATGCCTCGCCGTCAGATCGGTAATGGCGCTCAGAACGGATCCGCCCTCGGCCTGAACTTCGGGCTGATTGTCCGTGAACTTCCTGAGCACGGTAGGTATTCGGACCGACACTCTGATGGCTGTTTCTACTTCCTGCGACATGTCACACCTCCTTTTAAATCAAACAATATCAAGTGTTTCCTCAACAAATCGAGACCGGTCGGCGGCCAACGTCCATGCGGTCAAGTCACCGGGCTCGCCCTTGTTCACCGACGTAATGACGTAGACGTACTCCGGGAAGGTGGCCTCCGCCAGATCCGTTGCTGACGGTCTTGCGGGGTGATCGGGATGCGAGTGATAGAACCCGACGATGTCCAGTCCTTTGCGTTGCGCATCGCGGTCGGCGGCCAGATAATCCTCGGGCGCGATCGTATAGCGGCGTTCGCGGTTTTCGGGTCGCACGTTCTCGGCCGGCTCGGCGGCGACGATGACTTTCCGGCCGTCGTGCTCGAGGCGACCGAGCAGGAATCCGCAGCACTCTTCGGGGTACCGGGTGCGGCCGTGATCCCTCACGGCGTTCAGGATTTTCTCTTCAGTCTGCACGCTCATCAATCTCACTCCAGATATCTCGCGCCGCTGTCGCAGAGCACTGTGACCACAATGCCTTCATCCAGTTCGCAGGCCACCTTCAGCGCCGCGGCGACGTTTGCCCCCGACGAGATCCCGACGAACAGTCCTTCTTCGCGAGCGAGTCGCGTGGTCATTTCCTCAGATTCCTCGGTACTGACCTCCACGAAATCGTCCACGAGAGTCGGGTCGAAAATGCCAGGGACGTCCGCCGATGCAATGTGCTTCAAACCTTCAATGGCATGGAGCGCCGAATCGGGTTGGACCGCGAGCGTCCGGGTTTCCGGATTGCTGAGTTTCAGCCTGCGCGCCACACCGGTGAACGTGCCCGTCGTTCCGAGCGCCGCCACGAAATGTGATACGCGTCCGCCCGTCTGTTGTAGAATCTCGGCGCCCGTCGTTTCGAAGTGGGCTCGGCAGTTGGCGTCGTTGTTGTACTGATCCGCGTAGTAGTAAAGCTCCGGGTTCGCGGCCACCATCTCGGTAACGAGCCTTCGCGCGCCGTCGGTGCCTTCGAGCGGATCGGTGAGGATCACCTCCGCACCGTAGGCTCGAAGGATGCGCTTTCGAGGCTCTGAAGCATTGGACGGCATCGCTAGCCTAACGCGGATTCCGAGCTGGCCGCAGAGCATCGCATAGGCGATACCCGTGTTTCCGCTCGTTGCGTCGAGAAGGGTCTTCGACGGATCGAGACTGCCGCTTTTGATTGCGTCCTCGATCATGGCCCACGCCGGGCGATCCTTGACGGAGCCTCCCGGATTGAGAAACTCCGCCTTGGCGTAAACGGAAACGGCCCGCGGCAGCTCAGAACCCAGTTTCGGAAGTCGTAGCAACGGCGTATTTCCGATCGTCCGCGCAATCTCGGGGACCGCGTGCGCCAGCCGGCCCCGACCGGTGCGGCCAAGCTGCTCCTGCTGAATGGCTGTTCCTAATGGTGACATATTTCCTTTGCCTCTATAAACGAAAAAACCCCTCACCGTAATCCGGAGAGGGGTAGTCGCGTGTGTGTTTTTCCGCGCCTTATCGAGTCATACACTCACGACGCAGATCCACACGATTCCCCTCGCCGGCCTGACAACAGCAGGCGGGACAACAGCAACAGGGCATTGTGTGGGTGTGGTGAATCATTCTTTAAACGCTAAACGCTGAAACGCTAAACGTTAAACGGCAACTATTGAGTGCTTAATGCTGATTGGGACCGAGGGTTCCCGGGTAGTGGATTTACATATTTGGTGTACGGCTTAAAGATAGGTGGAAGTTGTGTTACAAACGTTACGCTTTGCTCTTGGTGCAGGGTGCACGGTACAGGGTGCAGGGTGCAGGGTGCAGGGGTCGCCCGCGTAGAAGTCCCTTCGGAATCGTAACGGCCCTGCCAAGTACCAAGTACCAAGTACACTTTACAGCGTGAACGTATACGTATACTTCACCAGCACCGTCCTCTGATTCGTCAACGGCAGCCTCAACTCCTCGCCCGGACGCGTTCGGTCGGTGTTCAGACCCTCGTTGTAAACGATCCAGAAGTCGTTCCCCTCATGAACGTTGTATCGGAAGCGAACGTTAACCGAGAACAGGTCGGCGGCATTGCTGTACTGAACGAACGCATTTAGGGAAAGCTGTGTGTTCAGCGCCGTCTGAACGCGCAGCCGGCCGATGTGCGCGTCGAAATCCTGATCGCGATCGGGGAAACGAACCGACGTCAGGAAGTACATGACATCGAGTCCCAGGTGTCGAGACTGGCGCCAAATCGTGTGAAGTCCCGCCTCGTACTTCGATCCGTCATAGAAAGAGCCGGCGCCAACCGCGGGAACGATTTGAAGCGTCCTTCCGGAGGGCGTGTTGTACGAAAGGGAGAATTCGTAGAAGGTGTAGTCTCCGAACGGCACGAAGTCTTCGGATGTGAAGTAGAGCGGCTCGATCAGGTCTTCGTAAAGCAGGTCGGCGGTCAAATAGAGGAAATGGCCGTTCTTCCACCACAATCCGGTCTGATATCCGGCGCGAAACGACTCAATCGACTGGTCGTCATTTCTAACGGCCACGTTGTATTGCAGGTGGACCGGCATCGTCCGGTAGAATGGTGAATTTCCCCGGGGATACGCGTTCAGGTGAAGCAGGCCCGAGCCGCCGAAATAGTCCCGTCGGCTCACGAACCCGACGGCCGGCCGATAGTCCTTCCC
Source organism: Rhodothermales bacterium (assembly GCA_035512315.1). GTDB lineage: Bacteria > Bacteroidota > Rhodothermia > Rhodothermales > DATKEJ01 > DATKEJ01. The sequence goes on from DATKEJ010000217.1 coordinate 6,919, forward strand.
AGACCAGATGAAATCCTGGAAGTACGTCCATCCCTGTCCTCTTCGCCGCTGCCAGAGGAGGTAGAGCTGCCCCGCATCTGCGAAGTTGAAGTCTGCAGCGTCGAGGGCCGTCTTGTCGAACGTTTGCGACCACTTTGCGGTCAGGTATTCGTGGCCGAACGTGTTCACGACGGCATCGAGTCCGTACGCCACGTTGTACGATCCGTCTTCGCCGATCCGCGTCGTCATCATCCCGCCGGCCGTTGAAACGGAGTTAAAGACCTGCCGGCGGAGTCGAAGCACGCCGAAGTTCTCCGAGGGCAAATCGAGTGCGCCGCGCTGCGCGGTATGCATGTTGACGGCGCCGACGTCCCATCCGCCGAGCCGGCCGATCAGGCGCGCGCCTCCGATGATCGGGACCGCTGTTCCCTGGTACAGTCCGATCTGGCGACTATGGAAGAGGCGGTCTGATCCGCTCGTCGTGAACGAGAAGATGCCCGAGCGCTCCTGGAAGAACTGGCGCTTCTCGGGGAAGAACAGGGAGAATCGTGTGAGATTGACCTGCTGATCGTCGGCCTCCACCTGGGCGAAATCGGTGTTGATCGTACCGTCGAACGTGAGGTTGCTGGTCAGGTTGTACTTGACGTCGAGGCCTACATCGCGGGTGACGTCGTCGTCCAGGAAGTAGGAGGAGCCGCCGGAGTTAACCCGGGCGACCTGCCCGAACCCGCCGAGGCCGTACGGCGTGACGTAGATCGGATTGCGGCTGGAGATGCCTTCGAAAACAACGTCTTGCGCGAGGGACGGACGGTCGACCGCGAACTCCGACGGGATATCAGGGTAGGTGTGCTCCTCGAGCTTGCGCGCAATGAATCGCGACACCGTGATTCCCATTTCTACGCGGTCGCCGTCCGCCTGGAATCCAAGGCTCGAAAACGGGATCCGCATCTCCATGAACCAGCCCTCATCGGTCTGGACGGCGGCGACGTCCCAGTACGTGTTCCAGCTGTCGTTGGCGGTGGAGTAGCCGTCGTTGCTGATTGCCCGATCACCGCGGACGCCGGCCGGCGTGGTCCAGAAGACGCGAGCGTTCTCGTTGTCGTTGAACGTGTCGAGGATGAGCGTGAACGAATCGCTGTCGCTGTCCTCGTCCCGGTAAAGCGAATTGGCACGGATGCCGGATGGATCGGAGTCGTAGAAGCGTCCCGCCACGTAGAGGAAGCCTTCGTCGTAAGCGACGCGGATGTCGGTGCGTTCGGTTGGCGTGCCGCCGTAGGTGGGGCGGTATACCGTCATCTGGAGCGGGAGGACCCCGGTCCAGGCCGGTTCGTCGGAACGTCCATCGACGACGATCTCGCCCTCGACTCGCTGCAAGGGCTGCAATGCCTCGCGATCGTTGGCAGCGGTCGAAGGTCGGACCGAAACAACGCAAAGCGGTAGAATGAGCGCCGTGCAGATGAATAAGTATAGTCTCACTTCCTACTCCCTGGTTGCAGTGGTGGCAGGGCGGAAGGTCCAGAGAGCCGCGTCCGGGCTCAAGTGGTGTGGGACGAACGTGCGGGAAGTGGGCCGAACGGCGGATTTTCAGGGACGAAGAGCGGATGGACGGTGCGCTACTTGGGATCCACGACCTGCAGGTACGTCGTCGCAATTGTGGTCCGCAAAGCATCCTGTTGCTCCGCGCTCACCAGTACCCACCCCGGAGGGCGTGGCACACGGACGCGCACCTCAAACTTTCCATCCGCAGTCACGGGCGCGTTCGTCGCGAGGGTGTCGCCCTCGACCGTCACCGTCACACCACGATCGCCGGTGCCGGGCAGAAACTGAAATCCGAGTATCTGCACGATCTCATCCGGCGTCGTGCGTACGAATACCGCGGGCTTTCTGAGTGGCGCAATGGCCGGCGGAGCGGTGCCCGCGATGTAGGCCACAAGTCGCGTGCCATCGAGGACCAGGCCGCGCACCCGCCGTTCATCTGCCGCGCCTCCACCAACACGCCGCCGCAGTCCGTCGCTTTCATCTTCGCGCACCGCATTCGCGACGGTCGCCGTCGCTTCGCGGCCATCCCGTTGACGCTGATCGACATAACCTCCCGACGTTGACACTGTCCGTACGCTGTCATCCCCATCAATATCGGTAATCCACCCATCGTGCACGAGCAGGACGGTGCACGTGGCGCACACAACCTCGTCCTGCAATCCACCGAACGCGCGCGGAGTGCCGCCGGCTCGCATGACAACAACGGCTGGACTCGGCTGCGGGACTGGGCTGGGTGGCCGCGGAAACTCGCATCGTCCTGATGCCGGCGGCGCGCGATTTGACGTCACCTGCCACAATCCGCGCCCGTAGGTTGACATCCATATAGGACCGGTGGGCGGGAAGAAGAACGACGTCACAATGGTCGCGCGCTTCGAGCCAGGCACCTGTGCCCACGTCAGGCCGCCATCGGCCGAGCGGATCACACCATTCTGCGTCGTGCCGACGAGGATGTGGCAGGAGTTCGTCGGGTCCCACGCAATCGTGGTAACAAACGGCTGCGACTTCATCGACACTTTGAAATTTCCCGAATCGGTGATCGCCGCGTCGAGTGCGGGAAGCGCAAACCAATTCACGCCGCCGTCGCGCGATGCTTTCGTGCCGGAGAAAATGTCGTGCGCCAGCAGATGGTTCGGCTCTTTCGGATCGACACCGACCACGGCATACCGTGCCTGCCCGGTACGCAGCAGGCCGATGGTTCCCATGCCGATCTGGTCAGCGGCACTCACCAGCGGCGCACCGGAGACGGCGCTCGCCCGAATGAGTTTCGCGCCAAGCCCTTTCTCCAAGGCCACATACGTAACCGGATTCGAAAGATCGCCGGCAAAATGAATGGGGCCGACGTGTGTACCCGGCGTGGTGAACGAGAGCGCCCAGCTCGCGCCGCGATTTCCCGTCAGCCAATATTCGGCGTTCGGCGGCAGCTTGAGCGGCTGCAGATAGGTGTCGCCAATGAGTTGGAATGGAGCGTGTGCGTCGGGATTATTGGTGTTGCCATTCGGCGCACTGCGGAACGCTCCGGGGTCACCTTGACCAAGATGTGGCTGCACATCAAACAGCGTGCAGTTTCCACACCTGCGGCCCGTTACCCTGGCATCCACCATCGCGGGATTCGTGCGGTCGACCTGCAGGAATGCGCCTTCGCAACAGAGCGACCCATTCCATGTGGCGCCGCCATCGTTTGAGCCTTTGATGTCGTTGTCCTGCGTGCCGTAGTAGAGATCGAGATGCGGCGAACTTCCGCCGACCTGACGTCCCGTCATCTCGCCCACCTGCAGAGCGACAAATCCACCAACGTTGCTGCCGGTCAGCGTCCACTGTTTGCCTTGGTCGCTCGTCAGATGTACGCCGCCATCTGTTGCCAGCATCAACGGTTCGGCATGCCCTGGCGTGAATGCAATGTCGGCGGGATCGAGATGATCCAGCTTGTCCGGCTTCCGCCAATCAGCGAGATTCCCGCCAGGACTCGCCGTCGTGACTCCCTGCCGCCAGATATTGGTGCCGTCGCCGTAATACACATCGATGTGGGTTGGATCGCCATCGAGTCCACGTCCAACACGCACAAACGGCTCGCGATTGCCGCATCCATTGGGGAGTGTGTCGCAGATCGTGAGCATCGGTCGCCACGCGCCGCCGCTTGTCGTAGACACCCAAAGTCTTCTGTCGCGCCCCGCGTGATAGAAGATGTTGTCCGCCGCCCACCACGGAGAGGCAAATGCGTGGGGCGTGAAGGTGCCGCCCGCGTCTGGTCCGCCAAGCGACGGTGTCCATTCGCCGTTGTTCAGGAACCAAGTGCGACGACTGTCGGCTGCGACACCGGTCGTCCGATTCACCACCAGCACCGAAAACAGCATCCGATTCGCAGGATCGATGGGCGTGGTGCTGAAGCTGGCGCCGTTGTCGTTGCTGACGGCGAGTCCGCAGTCGGTAGCCACATGAAACGTGCGCGAAAGCGGCATGTGCGAAATACCTGCCGCCCCGGGGCGTCCACCGCATCCCGCAGGGGGCCATCCGCTCGGACGGTGCCATGACGCGCCGCCGTCGCTGCTTCGCCAGATGCCGGCCCCCGAGATCGTGGCAAAGTCATCACGGGCCGTGGCGATGACGATGTTGGGGTCGAGTGATGCGATCACGACATCGACGGCAAACAGTGTGGGAAATCCGTCCAGATGCTGGAAGCTCACGCCGCCATCGAATGTGCGGAACAAGCCACCGCTCTCGGTCGCCACGACCAGCCGCTTCGCGTCTGACTGGCTGACGGCAATCGCAACGGCGCGGCCTCCTTGCGGCACTTTGGGCGGGACAATCTTCACTTCTGATTGCGGGCCGCAGGCCGCGATCCCTGTGCCAACGAGCATCGCCATCACAACGTGTCTGAGGATTCTCATGGCTCACCGAAACTCTGAAATTTAAAACGGTGGAACCCGCGCGAACCGCGACGAACTTGCTGAGGTTGAATCGTTTGGCTGGTATTCAGTTCCGAACGGAACCAGCAGTCATCTTCACGAGGCGCTTTTGAACAGCGGCCTCACTCCTCATTCCGCTTCGTGGGCCACCACCTCACCCTCGCCTCCGATGCCGTCTGGAGCGGCTCGATGCGATGGATGGAATCCGTGCTCGTCGCCACCGCAATCGCGAGATCGTAATCCCGCTGCAGGTTCAGCCAATACTGCGGCGTAGTGCCAAACAGCCGGGCAAGACGCAGCGCCGTGTCGACGGTGACGCCGCGTTTAGCGTTTCCAGCCTGGATCCCGGATCGAGTCCGGGATGACGACTTATTGACTGGGCCCCGGGATTTACGCACGCCCGGGGATGACGAGGGTGAACCTGAACTGACAGTCTCCCTCGTGCCAGTACGGGAAATTCGTATTCCAGACGTTATTCCAGAGGTTGAAATGTAGCCCGCCGTTCATACGGGGTTGCCGCTGGTTGTAATCCAACAACGACCGTTGCCCGGGCGCAACCAGGGGTGCGTCGAAGGGCTGTATCCGAAACTCACCGTCGCCGCCGCAATAGGCGACTTCCTGGACGGCGTGAAGCTTCCGGTTACCGTACGGAACGACCTCGTGCGGAGAAATCCACTGGTCCATCTTTCGGAGACGCCATCCGTCGGGATCGGAAGCGACCGGATTAAAACCGAGCCAGCACGCACCCGGCAAGCGCCTCGCCGCTTTGTCAAACCATTGAAACGTAACCTCAATCCGCCCTTCGTCCGGAAGCATCAGATACTCGGTCTGCAGGCGTGCCGGACAACCGAACCGGCTGACGGCCGGCTCGGGCATGGACGAATCGACGAGGATCCGCATGCGGCCCTTCTCCTTACTTACGTGGATCGCATCGAGCGACGGGACCCATTCGGCGTGCTCGATTTCGCGCTCGGCATCCATGCCCCATTTTGTCATGACATACGGTGCCCAGGCGGCCACCACTGGCTGAGGATTATACTGCTTCATGAAGCGGTCGAAATCCGCCCGCGCGAAGTTCTCGAACCGGAAGAGCGCCAGCATACGGTCCCTGTCGGCCCACACTTTCTCGGAGTTGCGATCGAACAAGTGGTCGATGGCGCCCGTCTCCTCGTCGAACCCGATCTCGAACCTGCTCCCGCCGACGATCACGCCGGCGCCCACCCGGCTGCCGATTGGTTTGATCCGCTTCGCCTGCGTCCTCGCAATGTCACGGTTCGCTTCCTTCGCCAGATCCGATTTGCCCAGGGCTTTGACTGCATCCCGGATGTATCCGAGCTGCTCATCCCACGACGCCTCCATTCGCTTCGCGCGCGACGACCGTCGGAGCGATTCGAATGCCTTGCCCTCATAACTCGTCGTGTCCTCAAGGTCGTCCACCATGATCCCCCATGTGTGCTCGGGGACGCACATCAGCTCGCGGCTGAATCGACCATGCGCCGAATCCGTCTGATCGTCGAACCTCCCCTCCTCCATCCAACGCCTTCGGATGCGCGTCAAGGCCAGATACCGCTGCACGCGCTCCGGATGCGACCCAACCCCGTAAATCCACGTGTCGGCCAACTCGCCCTCAACGACCGGCAGATGCTCACGGTACGCCCACAGTTTTCTTGCGTACGTATCCATTCGGGATGCTTGGACTTTCGCGTTCGGAAATTTCTTTCTAAGGCTTGCGAGCGAGGATCGGACCGCGTCTGCATCCTGCGGGGGATGATTGTCGCGGCCGTGGATGA
>DATKEJ010000218.1:0-2989 GCA_035512315.1 Rhodothermales bacterium
CCCTAAGTGGAAGAGGCTGTCGGCCCAGCCCTGCGTGGGTCGTACAAGCCGTACGGGAGGCAGGTTTCTCCAACGTCCGTGACATCTCCTCGTCGATCGGAAATTGGACGATCGGTGCTTTTGATTGGGAAGCGAAAGGCACCGGCGACATCAAACGGGACGGCGTCAACCTGCGCAAGATGTGGGTTTGCGAAAAGATGGAAGAGACATGAAACAGGTCGTACGGAGGGTGATAGATCGGAAGGGGAGGGTGGCCCTCCTGGATCTTCCGGAGCCGCACATGGGCGAAGACCAGGTGCTCGTCCAGAATCACTATTCGCTCATCAGTACGGGTACGGAGACGAGCACCCTGTCCAAGACCCCCCTGGAGTTGGTGCGGCAGACGATCGCGGATCCGTGGATGCGGCACGTAGTCAAGCAAACTGTCTTTGCCACGGGCGTCACTCAGACTGGACGTCGCGTATGGCAGGAGATGACGATGCCCCGCGAGATCGGTTACAGCGGAGCGGGGCGCGTGCTGGCCGTGGGGCGAGAGATCCAGGGAGTGCAGGTCGGTAGTAACGTTGCATATGCGGCGACCGGCCACGCGGAACTCGTGGCCCCCTATGGAAACCACATCGTATCCGTGGGTGCGGGGGTGGACCTGCGGCACGCGGCCTTCGTCACCGTGGGTGCCATTGCGCTTCAGTCACTGCGACGAGGTGAGATCGAGCTCGGTGCGGTCGTAGCTGTCTATGGGCTGGGGCTCGTCGGTCAGGTTTGCGCACAATTGGCTCGAGCCGCCGGAGCGGTTGTCGTAGGAATCGACGTCGACGAACGCCGGAACAGGCTTGCGAGGAAGTGCGGGGCGCATCTGACAGTGAATCCGGCTAGCGACGACCTGGAGAGAACGATCCATGATTTCACCGGGAAGCATGGCGTGGATGCCACGATCATCTGCGCCGCGTCCGATTCCAATGAGATCATCAACAGCTCGATGCAGATTACCCGACGACAGGGCCGAGTTGTCATCGTCGGCTACGTCGGTCTCGATGTCCATCCCAAAGAATTTCTTCACAAAGAGATAGACCTCCGCTATTCCCGAGCTTACGGACCCGGGAGCTACCACACGGGCTATGAAAAGGGTCGCTTGGACTATCCTTACGGCTACGTGCGGTGGACCGAGAACCGCAACCTCGGCGAAGTGGTCCGACTCATCGGGACGGGTGCGTTGAATCTCGAGCCGCTCATCGGCGGCACGTTTTCCCTGGATCAGGCGCAGTCTGCCTTCGACGCTCTTCAGGAGGACGAGTTCCACGGTGTCGCCGCTCTCATCGCGTATGACGCCGATGCTGTTCCCGACCGTCGGCGGACGCTGCCGGTTCGCCCACGGCCGGGCATTGACGGCAAGGTGGGCGTGTCGATCGTCGGCGTGGGGAATCATGTACTGGGCAAGCACCTGCCGAACCTCGCACAGATCGACGGCGTGGAGATCCGGGCACTGGTATCGGCGACCGGAAAGAATGCTTCCATGGTCGCAGCGAAGGCCGACGCCACCGTGAACACGACGGAAATGGCCGAAGCCCTGGCTGATCCGGGTACCGACGCATTGCTCATCTGCTCCAGTCAGCCGGAGCATGCGGATCACCTGGTATCAACGATTGAGGCCGGGAAGGCAATATTCGTGGAAAAACCCATGGTCACGCGATTGGCGGACTTTCGGCGCGTGGTCCGGCTCATGGACGAGAAGCCCGTACTGTTTACGCTTGGACTCAATCGTCGATACTCACCGATAGTGACCCGGATGCGCGCCGCCCTCGGCGGACCTGCCGGTGCCGTTCACTACATCGTAACGCAGCCCTACGTGCCACCCGACCATTGGACCCTCGATCCCGTGGAAGGGGGAGGGCGCCTGATCACGGAGGGGGAGCACTTCATCGATCTTTGCCATCTGTTGATTCAGCGCAAACCCGTAAACGTGTTTGCCCGCGCCCTCGGTACGCAACCGGAGGACCTCCGGACTCTCTGCAACTTCGATCTGACCATTCACTACGAAGGTGCAGTAGCTCATATCACATTCAACGAAAGCGGTTCCCTGGGATATCCTCGAGAGAAGATCACGGCCTTCGGTTCGGCCAGGGTAGTAGTCCTCGACGATTTCGGCGAGTTGACCGTCCATGGAGAGAGTAAGGTTCGTGGTCATGGGACGCGCCTGCGGAAGAAGGAAATGGGCCATCCGCAGGCCTTGGCGGAGTTCGTGAAGGCGCTCAAGGGAGAGAAGAACGAAATGCTCGGTTGGGACGACTCGTTTTCCGCCACTCTCTGTATGTTCGCGGCGCAGGAGAGTCTACGGAGTGGAGCACCCGTGGATCTTCGCCAGTTCGAGGATCTCGTCCGTGAGGCTGAAGTGTCGGCCCCGCCGGCGTAGCGCATGAGCCTCGGCCTGGCGGCACCTCTGGGAAGCGGATCAGGCCGCTGGTCGTTCTGGGGACGGTTGATCGTTGGCGTCGGTTTGATCGGCCTGTTGCTCATCGTCGTGAATCCAATCGATGTGATACGCATCGGCCAACGGATACATCCCGGTTGGGCCGCTGCAGCGATCGTTCTCTCGGTGGCATGGCTCACACTCGGAGCCTTCAATGTCTGGATCCTTCTGAGGCGCTTAGCCCCCGTCGCCTTTCGCGACTTTCTGCGAGTCTATCTGGTGAGCTGGGCGGCGGCTCTAGTGATTCCGGGCCAGCTCGGCGATGCGACGCAGGTGATGCTGCTGCGACGGTATGAGGTGCCCATGAGCAGTAGCGGAGCCGCCTATCTCGTGGACAAGTTCGTCAGCTTGACGTGGCTGATGGCCGTCGCAGCGGTCGGCGTCTCGCTGTACCTGCCGAGGTTCCATGGCTGGTGGCTGGTGGCGCCCCCCGTCTTGATCCTCGCAGCCCTGTGGCTCGCGCATCGTCTCTTCGCGAGCTATCAGGTGTCGGAGAGTACTTGGTTGGGCCAAGGCAGGCGGGTT
>DATKEJ010000219.1:0-5061 GCA_035512315.1 Rhodothermales bacterium
CGCTCATCCTGATATTGAATAGCCAGACCCATGTGGGCATTCTTAATCTGCAGATTGTCGTTCTCGACGACCTGGATCTGCACGGCCGGGATGCGATACCGCTCGGCCTCTTCCCTGAACTCGTCCTTGTCGGACGGGTCCTTGAAAACATAATGGAAATTGCTGCCTCCGAAAGCGCGGTACTCGTCGAGCTTGTCCTGGAGGAAACGACGGTTGGCCGAGTACGGCGCCGGCAGATCCCCGGTAAAAAAGGCCGTGATGGTAACCCGGTCATCCAGCGAGCGGACGAGCTCGATGGAAGCATCGGACAATGAGTACACGTCGTCGTCGGTCAGATCGACGCGGGCGAACCAGTTGACACTGATCAGATTGACGACGGCGAGGATTCCTGCAACGAGGAGTATGGTCGCTCTCGACGTCCAGTTGTGCTTCATTTCTGCTTACTCCGGTCGTTTTGACAGGTGGTATGCCGTCAACAGCGAGGAAAGGAGGACGACAGATGCGAAGTAGATCAGATCGCGCGTGTCGACGACGCCGCGGAGCAGGTTCTGATAGTGGAAATCCAGGCTGAGAAACTGCAGGACGCCGGCGAGAGATCCCGGGACGAATATGGTCACCTTGTCCAGCATAAACAGCACAAAGATGATCACGAATGCTATAATGAACGCAACGATCTGATTTCTCGTCAGACTGGAGGCGAAAATTCCGATCGAAGCACACGCGAGCCCGAGCAGGGCCATTCCAAGGTAGCCGCCGAACGTCGCTCCTCCGTCGATATCGCCGAGATTCGCGACGGTGGCGACATAAACCAGGGTCAGCACGATCGCGGTCATGAGCAGTCCGAAGGCTGCGAGCAATTTGCCTGCGATCACCTGCCAGTCACGGACTGGCAGCGTCAAGAGCAGCTCGATCGTACCGGCCCGGCGTTCTTCGGCAAACGTTCCCATGGTGATGGCGGGGACGAAGAACATGAAAAGGACGACGGTCATGTCGAACAGTGTCCTGACGGAAGCGACGCCTTGCAGGAACAGGCTGTTCGAGAAGAACCAGCCGCTAAGAAGCAGAAATAAAGTCAGGACGACGTAACCGACCGGGCTGTCGAAATAGGATCGGATTTCGCGTCGCGCCACTACGAAAAGACCTTTCATCGCGTTAAGCCTTTGCTCTTGAATACGCCTTCTCGGAAGTCAATTGCCTGAACACATCTTCCAGGCGAGCTTCTTCTCGATGGAGCTCGGTGAGGACCCAACCGTTCTCGACGGCGAGGCGATAGAGATCGGGACGAACGTCGTTCGTTCCGGTCAAGCCGAGCGTGAACATGCTCGACTCTCCGTCCACTGAATGGTCGAGCACGCTGAGGCCCGCAAATGACCTCAATACGTCTTCGACGCCGGCGCCGTCGCCCTCGACGCCGAAAAGCAGCCGCTGATCACCCTGAAATCGCGCCTGGAGGCTCTCCGGGGAGCCGTCGGCAACGATCTTGCCCCGGTTGATGATCAAGACCCTGTCACAAGACGCCTCCACCTCCGGCAGGATATGCGTGGAGAGGATCACCGTCTTTTCCTCTCCAAGCGATTTGACCAGGTCGCGGATCTCGACGATCTGATTGGGGTCCAGACCGCTGGTGGGCTCGTCAAGAATAAGGATCTCAGGATCGTGCAGCATGGCCTGAGCCAGCCCGACACGCTGCCGATATCCTTTCGACAACGTCTCGATCCGCTTTGACAGTACCCCGGTCAAGCCGCACACATCGACGACGTACGCGATTCGCGTCCGTTCGTCGCCCGGCGACATCTCGCGGATTGCAGCTACGAACCGGAGGTAATCGCGGACCGTCATGTCGGGGTACAGCGGCGTGCTCTCGGGTAGATATCCGATGAGGCGGCGGATTGCGAGAGAATCGGTCGTGACATCGAGTCCGTTTATCGAGACGGAACCTGCGCTAGGAGGCAGGTAGCACGTGAGCACCCGCATCGTCGTGGATTTGCCGGCCCCGTTGGGTCCGAGAAATCCGAGCACCTCGCCCCGTTCAACCTCGAAGGAGATGTCATCAACCGCTCGTTCCAATCCAAAAGTCTTGGTCAGACGGTCAACGTTGATCATGTCACAGAATTACGTAGCGGACGAATCATAACACGGCGCTATCTTAGCCCAAGACGACGAAATGTTCCGATCTCCACGAAATTTCAAGCCGGTTTGACACAACCCGCGGCGCCCGAACGAACTTTTTAGTCTTTGACGCGCACGGCCATCCAGGCTGATGCTTCGGCCTTGTTCCGCACATCCTGGCTGTTTCGCGGCTCGATACCCGCCAGTCGCTGGAACGCCCCGCGTGCCTCTTCGGGTCTGTCCATTTCGATGAGGGTCTGTCCTAACTCGTACATCGCCCAGGCCGACGCAGGGTCGTGCTCGATCGCTCGTCGAAGGTAGGATTTTGAGGTCTCGAGGCTGCTCGAAGGAAGTCCGCCGAAAAGCGTCCGTGCCACCAGGCGTTCCATCCAGTTCAACATCGCGACTTCACGGTAGAAAACTCCGAGGACGGTGAGCGCGTCTGAGTGCGTCGAGTCGATTTCCAACGCCCGCAGGGCATATCGCTCGACGTCCCTCCCTAGTTGAACCTTTGCCTTCGCACCCTTCACAAGGGCGAGGTTGCCGTGGGCTCCGGCGAGATTGAAATGGGTGGCAGCGCTGTCCGGATACAATTCAGCCATTCGTTCTGCCGCGTCGATCGCCCGCTGAAAGTGCGCTTCGGCACTGTCACGCTCTTCATTGGCCAGGAGATCCATACCTAGCATGTTCTCGGCGTGAGACAGCCCACTCAACGTTCGAAATCCCGTTTCGGAGCCGGCCGACCGGTACGCTTCTACCGCCTCTGTATACTCGAACCGGGCCGAAAGCGAATCGGCCCGGTCTAACGGGTCGGTCTGTGCACCAGCCGCTGAGGCTGCGAGTGCGAATACGGTCGCTAGAATGCTCGGACGGGTCATGATTCGTAGTCGGACACACACCGGCCGCAGTTTCAGGGTCGGGCTTTTCATGCTCGGTTCAAGGTCGAATTAGTTGAACGATTACGTCGACCAGTCGTTTCTGACGTTAATCCGCCGGCACTGGGTTCGGTGAAAACTCGAGCGAGATGTCCAGCGCCTGAACGGAGTGAGTCAAGGCGCCGCTCGATATGTAGTCGACTCCTGTAGCTGCGATTGCGGCAACCGTCGTGACGTCCACATTTCCCGATGCCTCGGTTTCAATTCGGTTCGCAATCAGTTTAACTGCTGCCGACAGCATCGTGGTATCGAACGACGCGCCCGGCTCCTTTCTCGCCATGTTATCGAGCAGAATGCGGTCCGGTACTGCATGAGTCTCCCAAAAGGCGATGATTTCGCCAACCTCGTGAAGGGTTCGAGCCTCGATCTCGATCTTCATGCCGGCCAGTCCCGACTTTACTCGGTAGGTCCTGGCATCCTCCAGGGCCCGGTCAATGGATCCTGCGGCGGCGATATGGTTGTCCTTGATCAACATCATGTCGTACAGCCCGAAACGATGATTTCGACCGCCTCCGTGCAGAACAGCCATCCGATCCAGGATTCTGATCCCGGGGGCGGTCTTTCTCGTATCCAGCACCGTTACGCCGAACGGCCGCGCCTCTCCGGCCATCCGAGCCGTCAGAGTCGCGATGCCACTCATCCTCTGAAGGATGTTGAGGGCGGTTCGCTCCCCCGTGAGGATTGCCCGGGCGCTCCCGGACACTCGCCCGATAATCTCGCCTTTCAACAACTCGTCGCCGTCTCGGCGCAGCCAGTCGACACGCAAGTCCGCATTTACGAACTCGAACACTCGTGCGGCTGGATCCGTGCCGGAGAGTACGCCGGCCTCCTTTGCCAGGAATCGGGCCGTTGCCGACACAGAAGCCTCGACCGTCGCGATCGACGTCACGTCGCCTGCGCCGACGTCCTCCTCGAGGGCGTGACGGATGATCGAATCGATCGCCGGCCCCAGTCCGTTTTCAGGATCATACGTCATACCGAAGGGACCCTCTCGAAAGCTGCGACGAAGTAATCGGGAGCCCGGACGGGCCGCTTCGTGCCCGCATCCACAAAGCAGAGGTCGATTTGACCGGAGGCGAGGATCTTAGTCTCGCCCTTTCTTCTGACCTCGTTTTCCACAACGAGACGAGTCGAGGGTGGCTTTGAGACTCGGGCGGTTACCACCAGCTCGTCGTCGTAGAACGCCGGGCTGTGAAACCTGATGTTGACCTGAACGACCTGAATCAGGAGGCCGGAGTCTTCGATCGTCAGGTACGGCACACCCAGCTCTCGGATCATCTCGGTCCGGGCAGCCTCAAAGTAGTCGAGATAGTGAGTGTGGTAAACGATGCCCATCCGGTCGCATTCACGATAGCGCACGCGGTGAGCGTGATGATGCTCGTGCATGACCACGTAGTCAGTTGCTGGTCGTCTTCGATTTCGACCGCTTTGGCTGGCCGTTCGAGCGACTCTCCGACTCGTCCCACGCGCCCATCTTCTCGAACTTCTTTCGTCTCTCGTCGACGAGCCGTCCCGGCTCCACTTTGAGTAGATCGTTCAAACACCGAGCAACGGCGGCTCCAACGGTTGTATAAACGGTCTTCGGGTCTTTGTGCGCGCCGCCGACCGGCTCATCGAGCACCTCGTCAATAATACCCGTCTCGATGAGGTCACCCGCGGTGAGCTTGAGCGCTTTGGCCGCCTGCTCCTTGTAGTCCCACGACCGCCAGAGTATCGACGAGCAGCTCTCCGGAGAGATGACGGAATACCAGGCATTCTCGAGCATGAGGATGCGATCGCCGACGCCGATTCCCAACGCGCCTCCTGATGCTCCTTCACCGATGATCACGACTACGATCGGAACCGGCAGCCGCGACATCCCGAACAAATTTCGCGCGATTGCTTCCGCCTGGCCGTGCTCCTCAGCCTCGAGCCCAGGATACGCTCCCGGAGTGTCGAGCATCGTGACAATCGGTTTGTTGAACCTTGCAGCGAGCTCCATGAGGCGGAGCGCCTTGCGATACCCTTCCGGATTCGG
>DATKEJ010000220.1:0-8867 GCA_035512315.1 Rhodothermales bacterium
TCGTCTGATTTTTTTTCGAAAAGCTGTGATCCTTTTTTCGACCCTCCTGCGCTTTTGTGTGTTGAGGCGTCCAGATAGACGTTAACCGAGCTAGCGGACCACCCTCTTTAAAGCGGGTCAACCGGGTACGGAGGCGGGATGTGAAAATCCCGAACCGGTGATTCGCGACGGGGCATCCGGAGGGCACTCCCCCCCGCCTCCATGCGAACCAGATCGCCGTGTGGAGGCTTCGGCCACTCTCCGCTTTCGGAGGCTTGCGGAGAAGGGCCTTAAGAAAAGGGGTGGCGGACACTTGTCCGCCGCCCCTTATTCGTTTGATCGACGAGAGCGACGCTCCCCTTACTCAACCAGGACGTCGCCATACGATGTGATCTCGCCCGTAACGTTGAAAACAAAGACCCTGTGGAGGCCGCGTGCTACGCCAAGGTCACCGCCAACTGCAAACTGGGCCGGCGAGAACACGAAGGTAAACGAGCCGGGCTGCGTCGCCTGCGGCAATTCGTCCAGACGAACCAGACGGCCAAGGTTGTCATACCCCCGCAGGACGAGTCCTCCGGCCAGCGAGTTGAACTGCTGAACCAGCACCGGCAGTGTGATCAGATCGCCCGTCGAAGGATTCGGGTAGGCCGGGTCAAAACGTACGATGCCCGCAAAGTGCGGAGCGGTGCGCCAATCGTCGAGATCGTTCTCGATCTCAACGCCGTTGCCGTCTACGGCGATACTTCCATCCGCCGTCGTGCGGACGATTCCCGATGGCGGTTTGCCGGCATCATCCTCAAAACGATTTTGCTCTTCCTGCGAATCGCATCCATAGAGCAGCACAGAAACCAGTACAACTCTTCCAAATCCTAGAATGTGTCGCATGCTTCAACAATCATCTAGCCGGCCGGCAGCAAGGCACTTCACGAGGCGGGATGTCCGTGATCAATTACCTTGTCTTTTATCGACAGTCGCTACGATGGCGCGAAAGAAACCCGCGGGACCGAAATAGGTTCATTTGCCCCCATGCGGCGCAAGCAGATGTCAGGAAATCACCTTCTCTCAGTAGACCATCTTGGTGTCACCCTTGACGGCAAGCAAATCCTCGCGGGCATATCCTTCGCCGTCAACGCAGGCGAATGGGTTGGGGTCATCGGGCCGAACGGCAGCGGCAAAACCACCCTGCTGAGGGCGCTGAATGGATTCCTGCCGTTCTCGGGTAGCGTTAAGCTGAAGGACCGCGAGGTCGGCCGATGGCCCCGTCGCGAGCTCGCAGCGACGATCTCGTTCGTGCGGCAGACCCACGCGCTCGCGTTTGATTTTCTCGTCGAGGAGCTGGTCGGGATGGGAAGAACGCCCTACAAGCGGTGGCTTGAGGGATTGAACGGCGGCGACCGATCAGAAATTGCTCATGCGTTGGCACAGGTTAACCTTGAAGGCTTTGAAGACCGGAACGTGCTGTCTCTCTCCGGAGGTGAGCTCCAGCGCGTCTTCCTCGCCCAGACGCTCGTCCAGGACACCGAGCTTGTACTGCTCGACGAGCCCACGACCCACCTCGATGTTTATCAGCAGTACGAGTTCCTCGAACACGTGAGGGAGCTGACGGATGCCGGCAGAACCATCATTTCCGTCTTCCACGACCTCGAGCAGGCGGCCCGGTACTCCGATCGGCTGCTCGTTCTGAGCGAGGGAACTCAGACCGCCTTTGCTCCGCCGTTGGATATCCTTAAGCCCGAACTGATCGCATCCGTATTCAACATGCGCGCGCGAGTCGAACGAACTCCCGAAGGATTGTCAACCATCGCGTATCTTCGCCCCGTGCGGAAATCGGAAGACCTGACAGGTCTCTAGACCGGACAGGTCTTTAGACCTGACAGGTTTATAAACCCCTCACTCCTGTCTTCACGTTTGCTTCATGAAAATCTACACGCGAGCCGGCGACGATGGTTCAACGGGCATTTTCGGAGGCGGAAGAGTTGAAAAAAACCACCCGCGCATCCGCGCTTATGGAACCGTCGACGAGGTCAACGCGGCCCTTGGGGTCGCCATTGCCGGCGTGCCGCCCGAGGAGGTTTTCGATGACGTCCGAGAGTGGCTGATCGGCCTGCAACGGGATCTTTTCGTCCTCGGAGCGGATCTTGCGACGCCTCTCGGTTCCAAGGCCGGCGTGCCGCGCATCGACGATGACAACGTTGCCTCGCTCGAGCGGATCATTGACGAAATGGACGGTCAGCTTCCGCCTTTGGCACATTTCATCCTCCCGGGAGGCCACCCGGCCGCAGCCTGCCTGCACGTTACGCGTACGACGTGCCGTCGCGCCGAGCGTGAGGTCGTCGAGGCGATGCATGTTGAGGCGCTCAATCCGCTCGCGATCAAGTTCCTCAATCGCCTGTCGGACCTGCTGTTTGTGAGCGCAAGGCTCGTGAACCAGCGAGCCGGAATCGCCGATGTGATCTGGGAGGGATGACACGCAGCACTCCATGAACGCGATCGGCTGGATCATACTCGTCGCACTTGTCGGTAACTATGTCGTATCGACCGTCGTCGCCGCTTTGAATCTCCGGGCGATGTCCCCGACCCTTCCAGATGAGTTCGAAGGAACCTTCGAAGAGGCCTCCTATCGCGAATCCCAGGAATACACCAGGGCAAAGACTCGACTCGGCATAGTCGCCGACACCGTCGGGCTCGTCGTTCTCGTGGCTTTCTGGCAAATGGGCGGATTCCAGGCTTTGGACGAGCTGCTGCGCAGTTTCGATTGGAGCGATACAGTCACCGGAATCGTCTACATCGGCACTCTGATGATTGCCCAATCGATCGTCGATGTGCCATTCTCCATCTACGGAACGTTTGTCCTCGAGGAGCGATTCGGGTTTAACCGGACGACGCCGCTAACGTTTATTCTCGACCGAGTGAAAGGACTGCTGCTGGCCGCCGCAATCGGCATCCCGGTGCTGGCTGCCATCCTCATATTCTTCGCGAGCGCAGGGGAGCTCGCGTGGCTTTACTGCTGGGCTCTCGTCGTGCTATTCTCGCTGCTGATGCAGTACGCGGCTCCGACGCTGATCATGCCGCTATTCAACAAGTTCACTCCTTTGGACAACGGCGATCTTCGCAGCCGAATTCTCGACATGGCAGCAAGAGCCGATTTCCCGATCCGTAACGTCATGGTAATGGACGGATCCAAGCGCTCGAGCAAGTCCAACGCGTTTTTCACCGGATTCGGATCTCAGAAACGTATTGCCCTCTTCGACACGCTCGTCGAGCAACATTCCGAGGACGAGTTGGTGGCGGTTCTCGCTCACGAGGTCGGACATTACAAGAAGCATCACATCATTCAGGGGGTCGTCGTGTCGATAATTCACACAGGCATCCTTTTTTACCTGCTCTCTCAGGTGCTCGACTTTCGCCCTCTGTTCGAGACCTTCTTCGTATCCGATCCGTCGGTTTATACCGGACTCATCTTCTTCGGCCTTCTTCTGTCGCCTGTCGAGCTGATCCTCGGGCTCGCCATGAATGCGCTTTCGAGACGCAACGAGTACCAGGCGGACAGATACGCTGCAACGCTTACGGGATCGGCCGAGAGTCTCATTTCTGCGCTGAAACGACTGTCGCGCTCAAACCTCTCAAATTTGACGCCCCATCCCTCCTACGTCCGGCTCTATTACTCCCATCCGCCGGTCCTCGACCGCATTCAAGCTCTGCGAAATCTTTAGAGACGTGCGCGGCGCGGCGTGTTTATCTTCCGCCCGTGGCAAGCGGCTACCGCCGCCAGAGGCTGCCAAACAACATGAATTTCGATAGATGAACGCTAACTATGTCAATTCGACAGCCTTTTGGCTGTGCGTCGTGATGCTTGGATTCACCTCGCCGTTGCAGGCGCAGGACGAGCCGGAGCTGGGCTGGGGATTCAAGGCGCAGCTTTCCTCCGTGTGGGTGGGGGGAAACTCGGAATCGAGCTCGATCGGCTTCAGATCCACCGCCAAACGCGACTGGAGATCGGCCTCTTGGACGACCGCTGCAGGATTCCTCCGAACCGAATCGACGCTCAAATCGCGACAGGCTGTCGGAACGGTCGATTCCTTTGAAATCGAGGAGGAGACCAACCGCGAGACCACTGCCGAGTCGTTCTTCGCGCGGTCCAAGGTTGACAAGAATCTCAATCCGAAGCTTCATCTTGTCGGCGGAGTGGACTGGCTCCGGAACACCTTCTCCGGCATCGACAGCAGATTCCTTCTCGCCGCCGGCGCCGGCGTCACTTTGAGCGACACCAAAGAACTTGCGGCCAAGACGGACCTCTCCTTTACGTACACCTTCGAGCAAGACGTCGTCACCAATCCATTCGCGAGCGCAAACTTTCCCGGGCTGAGAGCCGGTTACGACGTGACCTATCTGGCTTCCGAAAGCACCACGCTCGAAAGCGAGCTGATCGCAGACTGGAACCTCGACAACAGCGACGACTTTCGCGTGGACTGGACGAATGCCATGTCGGTTGCGATCAACTCCAGACTGGCCCTGAAACCGAGCACGCTCATCCAATGGAAGAATGATCCGGCGCTGAAGCAGATCACACTGGTCGATTCGGAAGGTGTCGCCACAGGCCAGACCGTCCTGATTCCACTTGAGAAGACCGACTGGTTTTTCAATCTGGCGATCGTCCTGACGCTGTAGGCCCTCAAAACCGGCCCAGCTTCGACAATACGATCGTGACGCCGGCGACGGCGGCGGTCTCGAGCCTGAGCACGCGATCTCCCATGTGAAAGAGATTGAATTCGTTCCGCCGAAGCGCGTCGCGCTCGCCGGCAGACCACCCACGCTCCGCACCCAGCGCGATTGCGACCCGGCCCGAAGCGGGCGCCCACAACGTCAGCGAGACCGGTGACTCATAGTTGTCCAATCCGATCCGGTCTGAAGCCGGTTCCACGAAACCGATGGCCGTAGCAAGATCAGGGACAATTACGAGGTCGGGCAGCCGCGGATTGAAGGCTTGCTCGGCGCCGGAAATGAGATGTCTGTGGTACTCGTTAGTCGTCCAGAGTTTCGAGTCCCGGTATCCCGGCTCGCTCCGATCGGTATCACAGAACACCAGTCTCGCGACGCCCAGCGAGGTGAGTTCTCGCAAGAGCCGGCGCGCCGTTTGTGGCCGGGGCATCCCGATGATCGCAGTAAGAGGATGGAGATCGGGCGCCACGCCGGTCCATTCCACGTGCAGGCGGATCTCTGCATCGACAGCCTCAACGAAACGGGCCTTCCCGACGCGTCCGTCGACAAGACCGACGTCGAAGACATCGCCCGGCGACCTCTTGAGAACGTGCAGAATGTGCTCGGCACGGGGATCAGTCCTGCGCAGGACTGCGTCTGAATCCCCGGCGTCCAGTATAATCAGATTCATAACCATCGGCCAATTGCGACCTTCCAACCTCGGATCAACGAGCCATCCCGAGCATAAGCGCCCTCGCTTCTCACCCGCCCCGAAAGAAACCAAATCCGCCTGACATTGACCGACAATACTCAGCGTCCCGAACCTCGAACGATTACGGCGTCCAGATCTACGATGACCGAATATGTTCTTCCGAACGACACGAACACGCTTGGAAATCTAATGGGGGGACAGCTCATGCACTGGATGGACATCTGTGCGGCTATGACCGCGCAGCGTCACACGAACCGAGTTTGCGTCACAGCCTCCGTCGATTCGGTCGAGTTCCGCTCGCCGATCCATCTCGGCGAGATCGTCAATCTGGAAAGCGTAATCAATCGGGCCTTCAACACGTCGCTCGAGGTTCAAGTGGATGTCTGGGCCGAGAATCCGATTCTCGGATTGAAACGGAAATGCAATACGGCCTTTTTTACCTTCGTTGCGGTTGACGACGAGTATCGAAAAACGCTCGTCCCTGAAATCCTGATTACGACCGACGACCAGCGTGAGCGGTACGAAGGAGCCCTCCGGCGGCGTGAACTCAGACTGGTGATGGCCGGACGCATGAGACTCGACGATGCCGGCGACCTTCGATCCATGCTCTTGAAACACTGATCCATGAACACTCCGATTCGCGTACTGGTGGCGAAGATCGGCCTCGACGGCCACGACCGAGGTGCCCGTGTCATCGCATCTGCGTTGAGAGACGCAGGGATGGAAGTGATTTATACCGGGCTGCGAAAGACTCCGGAAATGATTGTCAGAGCCGCCGTCCAGGAGGACGCAGACGTCGTCGGCGTCTCTATCCTGTCGGGAGCGCACATGACTCTCCTTCCGCGACTCAGACGCCTGATGGACGATGAGGGGCTCGACGACGTGCCGCTCGTCGCTGGTGGCGTCATCCCGGAAGATGATCGATCTGCGTTGAGAGACAACGGAATAGCCGCCGTTTTCACTCCCGGAACAAGACTAGAGGAGGTCGTTTCGTACATTAGGGGCGTTGTCGACGGTAGCGCCAACAGTTACTCCCCGACCATTTCATGACGTTCTCTCGGGTACTCATAACGGGATCTTGCGGGCTCTTGGGACAGGAACTTGTCGGTTCCCTGTCACGGGTGCCCGACTACGACGTCCTCGCAACTGCGCGCGGTACGGCGCCGCTCTACCCGGACGCGTCGGTCGGCTACGCGAGCCTCGACGTGACCGACGTGCGGCGCGTAAAGGAGGTCATCGAGGATTTCGCGCCTCACGTCGTTGTCAACTGCGCTGCCTTGACTCGGGTCGACACTTGCGAAACCGAGCGCGAGCTGTGTTGGCAGGTGAACGTCGAGGCAGTGGAGAACCTGGTGCGTCTTTGCCGCAACGCGGGAACGAAACTCATCCAGATCTCGACGGATTTCATTTTTGACGGCCGCGACGGCCCCTACCGGGAGGATGCACGACCAAATCCGGTGAACTTTTACGGTAAGTCCAAACTGGCGGCTGAAAACGCCGTCCGGCAGTTGAACCCCGACAATTGGGCGATCGCCCGCACCGTGATGGTCTACGGCACTGGAAACCACCTTCGACACGAGAACATCGCCGCGTGGATGCTGAACCGGCTCTCGCGCCGCGACAATATTCGTGTATACATGGATCAGTTTCGGTCGCCGACCTACGTCGCAGATCTTGCCCAAGGGATCGAACGGATCATCCGGTATAACAGATCGGGCGTGTACCACCTATCGGGTCGCGAGTGCGTTTCGATCCACGATTTTGCGGTCGCCCTGGCCCAGGAGTTCGAGCTCGACACGTCCCTGATCCATCCTGTGACCAGTCAGGAAATGGAACGAGCGGCACAGCGCCCGCTTCGGACAGGCTTCATCATTTTGAAGGCGGAGACGGAACTCGGATTCCGGCCCAGGTCTCTTCGGCAATCTCTCCAGGATCTCAAATCGCGCATTGAGCTGTCTGTGTCTCAGTCCTCGTGATCGGAGTCGTCTCCATCTCTGTGACACCCGCTAATCTCGTCGCCGCAAAGTCGCATGCTTGACATCCAGCTCATTCGTGAACATCCCGACCGTGTCCGTGCGGCCATAAGTTCGAAACGCATCGGCCGCCCCGAAGTCGTCGACGAGCTGCTCGCCGTCGACAGCGCATGGAGGGAATCGAGCACGGCCCTTCAGGAATTGAAGACAGACCTGAACGAGCGCGGAAAGCACATCGGAGAGCTTATGCGTGAGAAGAGGCTTGAAGAGGCGGAGTCGCTGAAAACGGTGAACACCCAGGCGAAGGCTCAGATAGGCGACCTCGAAGCGGCCGTTCGCACGCACAGGGATAGACGGCACGCCCTTATGCTGGAGATCCCGAACCTCCCACACGAAAGCGTGCCCGTGGGTGCCACCCCGGACGACAACGTCGAGACCTACAGGACGCAGATTCCGGACACGGGCCTCGAGGGTCGTCGGCCGCACTGGGAGATTCTCGACGATCTCTCGCTAGCCGACTTTGAGCGGGGCGCAAAGGTTGCGGGAGCCGGCTTTCCGTTCTATCTGGGGCAAGGCGCAAAGCTGCATCGCGCGCTGATCAATTTCTTCCTCGACCAGGCCGTCATTGCCGGCTACACAGAGGTTCAGGCGCCGATTCTTGTCAACGCAGCGAGTGCGACGGCGACCGGCCAGCTGCCTGACAAGGAAGACCAGATGTATGAGGTGACGCGCGACGGCCTGTATGCCATCCCGACCGCAGAAGTCCCGCTGACGAACTTTTTCCGCGACGAGACGCTGATTGAGAAAGACCTGCCGATTCGCCTGTGCGGATACACACCATGCTTTCGCCGGGAGGCAGGCTCTTATGGCAAAGACGTCCGCGGACTGAACCGGCTTCACCAGTTCGACAAGGTGGAGCTCGTCCAATTCGTCACTCCTGAGTCGAGCTATGACGCGCTCGAGGAAATGAGGGCCCATGCCGAGAAGCTGCTTGAGCTGCTCGAGCTTCCTTATCGGAGGCTTCTGATGTGCACGGCCGACATGGGTTTCACCCAAACCAAGAAATACGACCTCGAGGTCTGGAGTGCGGGGCAGCAGCGCTGGCTCGAAGTTTCCTCCATCTCGAACTTCGAGGCGTTCCAGTCACGAAGGGCGAACATTCGCTATCGAGCGGAAAGCGACGGGAAGCTCCACTTCCTTCACACGCTCAACGGAAGCGGGCTTGCGCTCCCGCGCGTTGTAGCAGCCATCGTCGAGAACGGCCTCGACGCTGCGGGCGACATCAGCCTTCCCGAATCGCTGGTCGAGTACTTCGGCAGCGAACACATCGGTTCTGCATTGTAGGACTGTTCTTCCCCTTGACGAAGAATACATTTGTCAACGGTCTGGGACGGGTCGTACCTTGCATTGATACTGTGAACGTGCTGGGAACCCCTGCCACGCCGTTCGATTGGGGCTCATTTCCAGCGTGTCCTTTGAATGCAGGCATACCAAACGCTTTGAAC
>DATKEJ010000221.1:0-5611 GCA_035512315.1 Rhodothermales bacterium
AATGAATGTTCGTCATGGCGCCGCCGCGACGCTTCGAGCGAAATCGACCGTACTTGGGTAGACGAAAGCACGGGAGTATCTGACCCTCAGAGAGTCTCCGGCGATCATGATCGCCGGTGTGCTAACCTCTACGGTGACCTCCTTCGCGTAGGTTTGTGAAGCGGCATGCTGGCCCAGCGAATCCACATAAGCCACCTCGAAGCCCAGGGTTACTTGGAGCCCGCCGGCGCTATCGGCTAATGACACGCCGTGCACATCGTCAATGTCGAGGCATGTACTGAGCGCCTCGACGTTTCCGGGGTTGCATCCACCGAAACAAACTGTCGCCGGCGGTCAGTTGCGCAGCGGAGTTGACGTAGGGGAACGTCTGGCCCGAAGCCCCCCGATCGGGGTCCGTCGCGTAATCGAACGGAAGCTCGAGCGTCGTGAGCCGTTCAACGGTCTCGCGGGCAACCCCCAGCATGCGGGTTCGGGCCTCCGTCAGATACATCTCCTGCTCGCCTGTCAGTCCGGCGCTCGTAATGAAGATCGTGAAAAGCATCACGACCACGAGCGCCATCAGCCCGTACAGTAGTTGTGTCATATTCCAAATCGAACGCTTCGGCTCGTCGCCGGGCGGCCGCTTACTGAGTACATTCTCCCTCGTGGTCTCCGTGGGCCATATGAGCCGGAAGACTGGTAACGCTGACCTGGATCGTTTGGGCGTTGGCCGGATTGCCGGGTGGGATGTGGCATATCGTGACCAGCTCACCTTCTTCTTCGCCCTCCCCGCCCTCGTCTTCCTCCTCTTCCTCGACCTCGTCTTCCTCGTCCCCTTCACCGTTCTCTTCGCCCTCGCACTCTCCCTCGTAGTCTCCATGCCCCAGGTGGGCGGCGCGCGCATTGACGCTGACACTTATTGTCCTTGCCCGGGCCGGATTTCCGGGAGGAACATGGCATATGACGACCGTCTCGGCGCCGTCAGTTCCGATGACACCTGCAAAGGATGCGACGAACGAGCCGTCAGCTTGCACGAAACCGTCGACCTCGACGGGCAGGCCCTGCTCAACTCTCTCCAGATCGATCGTACGACCCTGTCGATCCAGAATTTCCGTCGCTTGCGTCACCGTGAATGTCGCGTCTGCGACGTCGAAAGAATGCGCCGACACCGACTGCACGCGACCCGATGCGAATACGGCGCCCTCTTCCGAAATCTGCAGCGTGGTCTTAACACCATCAGAGGTGAAGCCGTCGCGAAGCACGTTTCCGATTCCTATCGGGTCCGCACAACCCTGCATCAGGATAGCGCCCAGCGTCACCGTAAGGCCGACCGACCGCTTTGATGTGGAGTGCCCGAGAAATCGAGCCACGTCGTTGTTAGGCTTGCGTTGATGCAAAAGAGACAACGCCACCACTCGGAACCTCTGTAGAAGGCGCGTAGCAAGTGTCCACATAGGACCCTCCCACGTTAGGTAATTCCCGTCGCTCGGCACAGCGAACACATGCGACTGGGACGGTCGATGTGATGCTCTACGGCCGCTCGCCGGAGGTGGTAAGCGCATCCCGACATTCCACCCATTTCCTCTTATGAGGAAGACGAGACGCGCCGACTCAGGGCTGGTTTGGCTAGATCGCTGGGTGAGACAAACCGAGTATATTGTAATTGTTATCAGAAGTCAACCCGCCTCTCTTTATGTACGTTCCGCTCGTCAAGCCACCCGAGTCAAGCGCAACGTTGGCCTCGAGGGTTCCGTCGAACAGCGTCCGGACCTTCCGTCCTGTACACCCGCCACTCCTCATCACGCTGCTCATCGTCTGCTTATCCGGAGAGCTTCTCGGTCAGGATGTAGTCCATGCTGATGCTGGGGTTCGACGTGTCCTCGGCGAGCAGGAAGCGGCCTGGAATCGCGGCGACATCGAGGCCTTCATGGAGGGCTACTGGAAATCAGACTCCCTCCGATTCGCATCCGGCGGAGATGTACAAAAGGGCTGGCAGGCAACGCTCGATCGCTATCACACAGCATACCCCGACCGCGCAGCCATGGGTACGTTGTCGTTCACAGTTTACAGCGTCGACGTGCTTTCAGACAACGACGCGTTCGTCTTCGGTCGTTACGCACTCGAACGCACGGGCGATCGGTCCACCGGGCTCTTCACACTTCTCTTCCGACACTTCGACGACGGCTGGAAAATCGTCTTCGACCATACTTCCGTAGACACTTCGCCAAGTGAATCGATCGAGGAGTGGACCATTGACGGTCAATTCGCCCGCGCCTTCGAGCAAGCCGGGGTTGAAGGCACGTTTGTCCTTCATCGGCTGAGCTCCAACGAGTTCAGGACGAACGATCGAGACCGCGCGGAAACGAGATTCCCACCCGCTTCCACGTTCAAGATCTTCAGCGCACTGGTAGCACTTGAAACCGGCGTTATCCCGGACGAGAAGACTACGTTCCGATGGGACAGCGTCGAGCGGCGGGTGCCCGCTTGGAATCGTGATCATGACCTGAGTTCCGCAATTGGCGCATCGGCGGTCTGGTACTTCCAGGAGCTCGCCCGCCGCATCGGCCCCGTACGGATGCAGCAGTGGATCGATGCCGTTGGATACGGCAATCAGGACATCAGCGGCGAACCGGACGCCTTCTGGCTCACAGGCAGCCTCCGCATCTCGCCGCTGGAGCAGATCCGTTTCCTTGAGCGACTGTACGCCAACGATATTCCGTTCTCTCAACGGAGCATGGACATCGTGAAACGCATCCTGATTCTGGAGGAGACATCGGAATACACGCTTCGTGGAAAAACGGGCTGGGGCGACGTAGGAGACAGGGGTGTGGGGTGGTTCGTCGGCTACCTCGAACGCAGGAACGACGTGTGGATCTTCGCGAACTACATTACGATCGTCGAGGACGAGGATGCGAGGCATCGGGTCGGGATTACCCGTGAGATATTAGGGTTGACTGCAGGGGAGTGAGAGCGATCTGGAACGCCCACCCTGCCCGCGAAGTCGGGAATCCAGATAGGGGGGGCTACCTGGGCTATAAACCCGCGGTCATGATCTCATCACCCCGCTTCATGATCATCGTAAAATCCCAATCTGCCGTTAGCCCGGACTTCCAGGAGCCGTCTTCGACCAGACCAACGAAACGACCATTCCGACGTCGGGGTCAAGATTCCTGAACAGCCCCACGAAGTCATCTGCCACAAATCGCTCTTCATAAGGAGTCGTTGCATCCTCAAGGCTGATCGAGAAATCGCCATCAGGAATGACAATTCTCCCCTTGAATGAGCTCTCGCCACCCTCTACCGCCGATTCAACTTTCACCAGAGCGTAGGTCTCAGTTGTATCGGCAGCGAAGATGCATGCAGTGCTCGAACCAGGGGGCACGCTGCACCAAGTACCAAGTACCCTGCACCATGCACTCTGCACCAAGCACCATGCACCATGCACCGTTTCTGTTAAAATCTCATAAGATCGCCCGATTACCGTCGGCCAAGCGCCCCTATTCCCCTCCTGCTTGTTACTTTGGTGCGCCCTGACGTGAATCGTTCCTATCCGCCGGTCACCGGCAGAGTCAAATGGCTACACTGCACTCTTTCCGCGCGCTCCGACCGAAGTCCGAGTTCGTCGAGCAAGTCGCCTGCGTACCCTACGACGTCGTCAGCATCGAGGAAGCTCGAGCGATGGCCGTCGACAAGCCGACCTCTTTCCTGCACGTGATCCGACCCGAAGTGGATCTGGGCAAAGACGTCGACGAGCACGCCTCCGAGGTCTACGATCGAGGCGCGTCGAATCTCCGTGCGTTCATCAACAGCCCGTACTTCGTTCAAGAGGACGAGCCGTCTGTGTACATCTACCGGCTCGTGATGGACGGCAGGCCGCAGACCGGCATTTTCGCGTGCGTTTCGGTCGTCGACTATGATTCGGACGTCATTCTCAAGCACGAGAAGACCCGCCCCGACAAGGAAGACGACCGCACCCGGCACATCCTGACCCAGCAGGCCCACGCCGAGCCGGTAATGCTCACGTTCAAGTCGACTGATGCCATAAGCTCGTCGATCGAAGCGGTGACCGAATTGCCGCCCTTGTACGATTTCACGGCATCCGACGGCGTGCGCCACATTGTCTGGCGGGCGCCGAATGCCGATTCTTTCATCACGGCTTTCGACTCCATTCCGCACCTGTACGTGGCCGACGGGCACCATCGTTGCAAAGCGGCCAGTCGCGCCGCTCAGGCGATCAGCTCAGCGCATAACGGTAGCACGACCCCGAGCGCCGAATACGCCTACTTCCCTGCCGTCCTTTTTCCACTCGACCAGATGCGGATCCTCGCCTACAACCGTGTGATCTATCGACTGCCTGACGGACAGGAGGCCTTCGAGCAGACACTGCGCGAGCGGTTCCCAATCGCCGAAACGGATGATCCCATCCCAGGCCGGCCGGGCCAGATTCGCCTCTATCTCAACGGCCGTTGGCTTGCCGCTGCCCTCCCTCCCCCCGCAAACGATTCAGCCGTTGCCCGGCTTGACGTCGCGAGGCTTGGAGAGCAGATCCTCGAGCCAATGCTCGGTATCGTGGATCCCCGCCGCGATGCTAACATCGGGTTTGTCGGGGGAATAAGAGGAACAGCCGAACTGGAACGACTAGTCGACTCGCGGAAGGCTGCCTTAGCTATATCAATGTATCCAACCGCCATAGAAGAACTGGTTGCCGTCTCCGACGCCGGGTTGCTCATGCCACCTAAATCGACCTGGTTCGAACCGAAGCTGCGCAGCGGACTGCTGGTCCACCTATTCTAGCCGAAGCACCTATGAAAGTACTGGTGGCAGACAAGTTCTCGGAAGACGGCATTGCTACTATGAGGACCGCCAGGCACACGGTGGTTGACGATCCGTCGCTGAACGGCGACGAGTTGGAGACCGCCCTGAGGAAGGAGTCTCCGGCCGTGCTCGTCGTCCGATCGACACAGGTAACGTCGAAGCTGATGGGCGCTAATCCATCGCTCGAGCTCATCGTTCGTGCAGGTGCCGGTTACGATACCATCGACGTTGAAGCCGCATCACGCCGCGGCATCTTCGTGGCGAACTGCCCGGGTAAAAACGCCGTCGCGGTTGCCGAACTGGCGTTCGGCCTCATCCTCGCAATCGACCGCCGAATTGCCGACAACGTGGCGGAAGCGCGCGCCGGCCACTGGAATAAGGGTGGTTTTTCGAAAGCGGCCGGTCTGAAGGGACGCACGCTCGGCCTCATCGGTCTTGGAAGCATTGGAACTGAAATGATTCGGCGCGCCGAGGCGTTCGGCATGGACATTATCGCTTGGAGCAGATCCTTGACCGACGAGCGCGCGGCAGAGCTGGGAGTCGAACGGGCGGTGAGTCCGATCGAAGTCGCCAGGGCGGCCGACGTCGTCAGCCTCCACGTCGCGTCGACACCCGACACGAAGCGCATGGTCGACGAGGCGTTTCTTTCTGCGATGCGACCCGGCAGCGTGTTGATCAACACCTCGCGGGGTTCCATCGTCGATGAGGCGGCGCTCACCGAAGCGCTCGAATCCAACGATCTCTGGGTCGGCCTCGACGTTTTTGAGGGCGAACCTGCCGCCAAGGAGGGGGCCTTCTCGCATCCTCTGGCCGGACA
>DATKEJ010000222.1:0-6635 GCA_035512315.1 Rhodothermales bacterium
TTCAACGACGAGGTCCTGCGCATCTGCGAGATCTATGAGGAAATCATTGGGTACCGGCTGCCGGACAGGATCCTGGAGGAGGAGATCAACGCCGCCCGTTCAACGGAGCGCGACGTGTTCGATCTCGTGCGCGCATACTCCGGTCGAATCAACGATCAAGGACGAGAGAAAGTGCTGCGGGCGGCCTACCACGTCGCGGAGTCGGATGGCAATATCGGAGACATGGAACAGGCGTTCTTCATGAGCCTCGGCATTGCCATGGGGATGACTTTACGCCAGATCGACGAGGTGCTCCAGGCCGTGGGACGGGAGGGGAGAACTGACTTCAGAAGACGACCGTAATATTCGCCTTGGTTGACCGCACAGCCACCGAACGTCCTTCGCCGTAGACGCATGAATTTCAGAAATCCCTTCAAGCCGGTTCACCTCACGGCTGCGTCGATCGGCGGTCTCATTCTGGGCATCGGTCTCGGCCTCCTTGGTCGTGATGGTCCGAACGTTTTCGACGGCATCACCGGTACGCTAGGCCCACTGGTCTCGATGTGGCTTCGTGCCCTCACGATCGCGGCAATCGCACTTGTGGTGACATACATCGTGACGGCCATTACCCGAATGCGGCGGAAGAAGGAAGCGGGGAAGCTGGTCGGAGTCGCGATCCTGACACACCTGGCTCTGATGCTGGTCGCGGCCCTAATCTCGTTCGCGTCAGTAGCATTGCTCGTGTTCTTTCCCGAACCGAACGTCGATATGGCGCTCCAGGCCACCGACGTCCCGCGACCGTCTTCCGTCGACGGGTCGACCGGCATCACGGGAATTCTCCGGAGCCTCCTCGTCGATCCTGTCACGGCAATCATAACGGGTAACGTGTTCGCTTTGATCGTGTGGTCGGTCGTGATCGGATGGCTACTGTCAGTCCTGACGCCGCGAATTCGCGAGCCCATCGTGGCGGTGTTCGAACTGGCCACACGAGTGACGCACAAGGGCGTGATGTGGCTCCTGGTATTTATGCCGGTGGCCGTATTTCACGTTGCCCTTGCGATTACGCCGGAAGCCGGCGCCAGCCTTGCCGGATCATTGGGCGCGTTTCTTGTCGTCCTGTCGGTCATTCAGATCGTGCTGACGGCAATTCTTTACCCTTTGGCGAGCGTGGTGGGACGAGTACCGTTCCGGCAATTCGCCGCGGCAATCCTGCCGTCACAAATCCTGGCAATCGGATCCAGATCGTCTTTTGCATGCCTGCCGACCATCGTCGAAGGGGCTCGCTCATTAGGACTCCCATCGACGGCCTCGGAAATTGTCGTGCCATTTTCGACGGGCACAACGCGACTCAGTCAAATTGCGTCCCACCCGTTTACCGTCTGTTTCATTGCTTTCATGTATGGAATGGATCTCGAACCAGGCGCTCTGGTCCTTTTCACGCTTGGGCTCCTTCTGCTCAATTACGGCACACCCGGCATCCCGAGCGGCGGCGTCCTGACGTCGCTGCCCCTGTACCTTGCACTCGGCATACCCATCGAGGGCTACGTGCTGGTTAAAGCACTCGACATCATTCCCGACTGTTTCAAGACCGTCCTGAACGTTACTGAGGACCTGGCGATCGCGACGGTTGCAGCCCGTTTTCATACCGGAGGGCCTGATGACGCGATGCCGATCACGGAGCCGGCACCGGTGCTGGGCATGGTTCAAGCGCTGGAATCGGATAAGGGTATTCGGATATCAAAGGCCGCACGAACAGAGATCAGCGATCAAAGATCAGTGAACAAGGGGACGATCTCGAACTTCTCCACATCCACCAATCCCTTGTCCGTCAGCTTCAGGGACGGAATCACGGGAAGCGTCAGGAACGACAAACTCATGAACGGATCCTCGAGCGTTCCGCCCAGGTTGTGATAGGCATCATGTAGACGCTCGACCGCTTCGGCCACCTCGACCAGCGGCCGGTCGCTCATCAGGCCTGCGATCGGTAATGCGAGCGAGGCCAGAACTTCCCGTCCGGACGTTACTACGAGACCGCCGCCCATGGTCACGACCGCTTCGAGCGCGGTCTGCATGGATTCGTCGTCGCCGCCTGCAATGGCGATGTTGTGCGAGTCGTGGCCGACGCTGGAGGCGACAGCTCCCTCTTTGAGTCCAAACCCGCGGACGAACCCGAGCCCAACGCCGCCGCTTCGGCCATGCCGCTCCACGACGGCCATTTTCGCGAGGTCCTGGGCCGGATCGGCCTCCGCGGCGCCGCCCGAAAGACGTGGTTTCGCTGTGCTCCGACCCGTTACAATCTGACCCTCGACAACGTCGATCACGTGGACCGAGTCGCCCTCGGCCGCGATCCGAAAACCCGGGAACCGCTCCAGATCGACATGGACGCTCTGCGGGAGCGGCGAGCGCATGCCGGGTATATCGACCACAACCCGCCCGTCTCGAGCGACGAGGTTTCCGTCGATATAGGTTTCATGCACGGCGACGCTTTCCAAATCGTCGAGAACGAGGAGATCCGCCCGCCGGCCGGGCGCCACGGCGCCGTATCCGCGCTGATCCAGCCGAAACCACTCGGCCGTGTTGATAGAGGCCATCCGGTAGGCGGTCATCGGATCAAGACCGAGGCGGATCGCTTTACGAACCGCGTGGTCGATGTGTCCCTCCGAAACCAGGTCGGCCGGATGTCGATCATCCGTCACGAAGCAGCATCGCCGCTCCGTCTCCGGTGTTACCAAAGGAAGCAGTGTCTCGAGATTCTTTGCGGTGCTGGCCTCGCGTATCATGATCCGCATGCCCTTCCGGAGCTTCTCACGCGCCTCATCCAGCGTCGTGCACTCGTGATCGCTGCCGGGACCTCCGACGATGTAGGCGTTCAACTGCCTACCCCGGAGTCCGGGTGAGTGACCGTCGATCACGACTCCTCGCCCACCGGCCGACTCGAGTTTCTCGAGAACACCCGGATCGCCGAAAACGACCCCCGGGAAGTTCATCATCTCGGCCAGACCGAGCACGCCGTCTTCCTCGAAGAGCGGGGCCAGCGTCTCGGCGTTGAGTTCCGCACCGGCGGTCTCCATGTGGGTAGCAGGCACGCACGACGAGACCATGACCCACGTTCGCAGCGGCACCTGCCGGCCGCTTTCCAGGATGTATCGGATGCCCTCGATCCCGTGGACGTTGCCGATTTCGTGAGGATCAAACACGGTAGCAACCGTGCCGCGAGGAAGCACCACGCGCGCGAACTCAGACACGGCGACGAGCGTGCTTTCTACGTGCATGTGCCCGTCGATGAACCCGGGCGCGACCCACTTCCCTGTGCAGTCGACCTCGGATTCACCCTGATACCCTTCTCCGACTCCGACGATCCAGCCGTCGTATATCGCGACGTCGGCGCGATATATCTCACCGCTCAGCACGTCGACGAGGCTGCCGCCGTTAAGGACGAGATCAGCGGGCCGGTCGCCGCGCGCGGCTTCGATGCGCTTTTCGAGACTCAAATGAGAACGGGAATACGATTGCGAGAACCGTACCAAGGTAAGAAACCGATCTGAAGCGTGCGGGTCTGTCACGCAGTCCCGAGTCCCATGTACGCTCGTCTGGCCTTCGGGGAAAGGATATTATTCTCGAGATGAATGTGCTTGTGCAGATCCTTCTCGAACTCGTCCAGCACTGCGAATGCCACACGATAGGTTTGGCAGCCGTCCGGCGGGGGCGTGTAGTCCTCGGAAAGTGCCGCGATCTGGGCAAAACGCTTTCCCTCCATCGCATGTTCGTGCTCCATCATGGA
Source organism: Rhodothermales bacterium (assembly GCA_035512315.1). Taxonomy (GTDB): domain Bacteria; phylum Bacteroidota; class Rhodothermia; order Rhodothermales; family DATKEJ01; genus DATKEJ01. Next base: position 3,761 of record DATKEJ010000222.1, read on the forward strand.
GATGGGATTGTCGATGTGACCGAAATGCGGCTCCGGCACGGGCTCGGTGGATCTGAACATGCGGTTGATGAACGGGAAGAGAATGAACTCCTCCTTCTTCATGTGCGCGGTCAAGGCTCCGGCCGTCTCATCAAACAGGTACCTGATCTGGTGGAGTTCGGGGTGACGCTCTCCGTGGACCGAGGAAAGCTTGCTGAGGTATGCCCGGAGGACGGGGATGGTTGTCTCCACGTAGGCGTGATGCACTTTGACGATGTGCGCGATCAACTCAGGGGGACTCATCGATTCAAAATCCACCTCGGCCGGCTCCGCGAGCATTTCTCGTAGGATATAATTATCCGATTTTGGTTCAAAAAATTTTCAGGCGCCTGTCAGGTAGGCGTCGCGGCGTTCCATTACCTCTTTGAGTTCGTGGAGTGAAGTCGACTTGAGCGTCACGGCGAGGTGATCACGTACGATTCTCATCTTGTGATGAACGGGGCAGGGATGCTCATCCGAGCACTCGTTGAATCCTAGCACGCAGTCCTTCATGATGCCACTCCCGTCCACTGCCGCAACGATATCGGCCAGGTAAATCGGCGTGATCGAGGGCATCATGAACCCGCCGTTTCGACCCCGAGCCGAGTCGAGGAGCCCGGCGCGAGCCAACTGCTGAAGGATCTTCGCCGTAAAAGCCTTCGGCGACTGAACCGCCTCAGCGATCTCATCCAAGCCCATGCGAACGCCGTCGCCCGGCGCCGTCGCAACGCAAATCATGATCTTGATGGCATATTCGCAGGTCTTGGAAAACATGGATCCAAGATAGCACTCTCCGAATAACGGACAAATACATCCGAATTTATTCACACGAGTTCGACGTTCGGCCCCTGCTCGCTCTTGTCAGGCCGGCGTGCTCACACGGTTCGCTACCGCTCGTTCGGGGCAAGCTGTTCGACGTTCGACCCCTCCGAGCTCGATCACGCCGCTCCACGTGTCAAGGTGAGTGCCCGCTCGTTCGGGGCAAGCTGTTCGACGTTCGACGTCACGGCTTCTCGTCGCGGACGAAAGCGGGTCTCCCGGGCTCCGAGAGTTCTTTGCTGTAGCGATATCCTGCAACCTTGAACTTTCTGAGCCCGGACCGATCCTCCACCCGGTTCTTCACGACCCACGCCGTCATCAGTCCGCGCGCTTTCTTCGCGTAGAAACTGATGATCTTGTACGTGCCGCCCTTCAGATCGAGGAAGACGGGGGAGACGATATCTGCCCGGAGGCCCTCGGTGTCGACCGACTTGAAATATTCGACGGACGCGAGATTCAGCACGGTGTCGGTCTTGAGGGATTTCAGGTCCGCGTTCAGCCGATCCGTGATTCGCTCTCCCCAGAACTGGTAAAGGTCGCCTCCCCGTGCGTTTTTGAGCTTCGTCCCCATTTCCAGACGGTACGGCTGGATGAGATCGAGCGGGCGCAGCACACCGTATAGTCCGGAGAGGATGCGGACGTGCTTCTGCGCATATTTCAGGTCGTCGGCCGACAGCGATTCGGCATCCATCCCGACGTAAACATCCCCCTTGAAGGCGAGAATCGCCTGCTTGGCGTTGTCTTTCGTAAAAGGAGTGTGCCAGCTATTGAATCGCTCCCGGTTCAACGCACCGAGCTGAGGGCTGATGCTCATCAGCGATGAGAGCCGCTTGGCGCTCATGTCGCGGAGCGAGTCCACAAGCAGTTTCGATTCATCGAGCATCGCGGGCTGGGTGGCCGTCCTGGTGATCGAGGGCGTTTCGAAGTCAAGGGTCTTGGCAGGAGAAAGCAGTGTCAGCATGATCCCGTTCGTGTGATTGGCGTCGATTTTCGAACGCAGAAGCCCCGATGGTGTTGCCCTCCGGATTGATCCCGGGGGCTCACAGGTGATACTTCGGAATCACTCTATTCAGCTGCCGCGTAGTCTACGCGTAGCCTGAGAACGGCAAGCGTCCCGTTGACACCGTGATCGACCACGTCTTCGAAAACGCGCGAAATCGACGGCCGCTGGAAGTATTGCGCAGCCGCTTCGAGGTCTCTGAACTCGAACTCGATGTGGCGGTGAGGCGAACTGCCGAAATAGTTGTCGTACGAGGTGATGCGAATGATCTCCGGGGGTGCGTGAAGACTGTCTGCTACGGAGGCCACCCACCGGACGTAACTATCCTTCATCCCCAAAGGGTAGTCCAGCGTGAGAAGATACTTGATTGCACCCCGGTCCGATCCCGGGACCGTCTCGTAGTCGCTGCGGCGTTCGAGGACGACGAGTCCTCCATTTTCGCCATAATTGACGACGTGCTCGAGCACCTGGTTTATCTCCGACCGCTCGAAGTACGCTGCGGCCCTTTTCATGTCCTCAAACTGGAACTCGATGAATCGGTGCGGCGAGACGCCGAATACGTTGTCGTATGCGACGATCCCGCGGATTTCCTCGGGCGCCTGCAACGTTGACGCAATGGACTCAACCCAGGCGAGGTAAGAGTCCTTCTGCGCGAGGGGATAGTCGAGCGAATACACATACTTGATCTGCGCATCGGCTTTGCGGACGGCTGTCGGCGGCAGCGTCAGGATGGAGACACATGCGAAAACGAGGACGATGGGCCGAGCTTTGAGGCAGTTCATGTCAATACCTCATCTTTTTGGGTGGGAGGAAGTGGAGCAAAATGAAGCATAGCGTAGTGAACCGATTATCGCAAGTGTCTGCCGATCCATGATCACCGTTGATCGATTACAACGTCTGAAGATCTCGCGCCAAGCCGCAAAGGCCCAAAGAGTTTAAATTTGGTTCGATCCTACGCCACCGTCTCCTTCACCGTAACCGCAAACAGCACCGTTCCCGCCAATCCGATCGCGCCGGCAATGATGAATGGAGCGGCGG
>DATKEJ010000223.1:0-5643 GCA_035512315.1 Rhodothermales bacterium
CCCGGACCTGATCCGGGATCAGTCAATAGGTCGTCATCCCGGACCTGATCCGGGATCCAGTCAACGAGATTGCTAGTCTTCGTCCGAGGCTCGATGAGTCTTCGTTTGCGATCAGGCGGGGGTGGTCAAAGGTGGCCGTAAGTTGGAGACGCTGAAACGAGACGCCTAGAACTCGTCTACGCTGGCGTCCCGGCAAGCCCGTCTTGTTCATGTTGATGACGAAGACACAACGGTGCGGATGCGGCTACGCGAACGACCCAAACCGCTCGAGGTGCTTCCGCACAAACTCTCGATCCCTCTCCGCATTCGCCAGCACCTTCTCGACGTCGAGCTCCTCCGGACTGGGAACGACGCAATCCTTTACGAACTCGATGCATAGATACCCGCTGAATCTCGACTCGGCGACGAATCGAGTGTACGAGGCATAGTCGAGGTCGGCTTCCTCCAGGAGACAGATTTCGCGTCCCTTTCGACCTTGATAATGGAGGTGCCAAACCCGATCCCGCATCGCCAGAAAAGCGCCTTTCGCCCCCGTCAGGCTTGCGTCGTAAGGTTGGAAGCAGACCCCGAATCGATCCGGATCCAGGCGATCCAGCGTCCGCAGCGTCGATTCGATCGTATCGAAAAGCGTATTGGCGTGCGTCTCGCCCGTGATGCGGAGCGCCCGCTCGGCCGCCAACTCCGTCATCCGCTCGAGGAATTTCAGTGCCCTCCCGTTTTCTTCAGCATCGAGTTTGCCCGACGCCACCGACCCGACAAACATCTTCACTGTGTCCGCTCCGAGGAAGGATGCGATGTCCATCAGGCGCTCGACAAGGAGCATCTGGTCGCGCCCTTCCTTCCCGTCGAGATGGATCTTTGGATAAATGCCGACCACCGGCGTAGACATTCCGAGCTCGTTGCACTTCGATTTGAGGGCATCTAGTTCTCCCTGCGTCAAGCGGTCGACGTGGTACTGCCAGATCTCCAGGTCGTGGAAGCGGTGCTTCGCGATCTCCGGCAGGAGGTCGATCAGCTTGAAGTACGGAATCTTGTCCTCCGTCCATCGATTGGGGTCGAGGGCGATGGTGTTCAGCAGAATATCGATGTTGGTCTTTGTCGTCACGGAAGGTCCCAGGTCCGAGGTCCGTCATCCCGGCGAACTGCCTGGCCGGCGAATCCCGACGCAAGTCGGAAGCCTGGGCCGGGATCCAGCGGGCCTTCGGTTCTTGACACGCCGGTACCGGGCTCGTGTCCAGCGGACTTCATGACTTTCCTGAGCTTCGCGAAACCGTTGAAACGGTTTCAGGATGTAACGGTCCCTCGCACCCCGCGATGAATCGCGGGGTTAACGGAAGCCGGCTCCGCCGGCCCGGCCGGTCAAGGTCCGGTACTCGCTCGGGGCAGGCTCACGGCGAGGCGCAGCGTTCGTTTAGCGTTTCTCGTTTATCGTTTAGCGTTCGTTTACCGTTTCCCCGCCCGGTACATGTCAATATTCTCCCTCACGATCCTGGCGTTCTCCCGCAACTGGGCGTAGTCGCCCTCGGACACCGCCTTTTTGGTGAGGAGCGCGCTACCAATCCCCACGGCGCACGCGCCCGCGGCAAGCCATTCGCCGGCGTTCGTAAGCGACACGCCGCCTGTCGGCATCAGCTTGAGGTCGGGCATTGGAGCCTTGACGGCCTTGAAGAAAGGCATCCCTACCACGTCGGCGGGAAAGACCTTGACGATGTCGGCGCCGGCGCGAACAGCAGCCATGATCTCGGTCGGCGTAAAGGCGCCCGGGAAGGCCGGGACCCCCATGTCGATGGCTGTATTGACGACCTTTGGACGGAAGATTGGACTCACGACGAACTTCGCGCCTGCTTCAACCGCCTCGACCGCCTGTTTGCGATTGATTACACTACCCACGCCGAGCAGGATGCTATCGCCGAACATCTTATCGGCCATGGCAATCTGCTCGATTGCTCCAGGCACCGTGAGTGTGATTTCGATCGCGCGTACGCCGCCATCGGCGATCGCTTCGATTACCGCCGGCAGCTTCGCCGGGTCGGATAATCGGATGACGGCGACGACACCCTCGTCTATAACCCGCTGGACGATCTCGGCTCTCGAAAGGGACATATCTGTTACAGTTCTAGTTCGGATACAAACGACGGAGATTGTCGCTCATGATAATATCCAGCGAGCTCTCTCCGTGGTTAAAAAGAAGGTCGATCACGGACAGGTTCGGGACGAACGTACCTCCGTGGATCTGTGAGTAGACCGGATGATTGTAGGCCTGGAAGTAGACCTCGACGCCTGCGTCGGCGAACGCATCGAGATCAGCGTACGATCGGCCCAACTCGCCGAATATGTACACACAGGCTCCCAGTTTGAGACACATGTCGAGCACCCTCGCCGAGCCTGCTCCCTCGAGATTCAGGTCCGACGCACGCAGCATCGGGATCATCAGTCCCAGCTCCTCCACTATCCACTTCAGAAGGTACTCATTCAAATCCACGAGCGTATCCCAGCTGCGGTCGTATGTCGCCTCCAGAAAGCCGGCATACCTGCCGAAATGCGGCGCTCTCGAGTAGGTCGTGCAGATGGTTTTCCAGTGTTTCCGACGCCACGGGAGGTTTTCGTTGATTTTGATCTTCTCGATCGCAACGTTGCGATGACCCTTCCGGAGCACGGGCACGGTCAGCCACGTCCATCCATCGGTCGACCTGATACGGTTGCGGTTGTCGAAGCCTTTCGGTTCGTACTGCACCCCGTCGAAAACGACGAAACGATCGGCCATCGCCATCTTGTGGAAGAGGCCGCACCAGGGAAGATAGCCGGGTTGGTGCGCCGTGAGCGTCATGCCGGGCGTCACTTTGCTTTTCCGTTAAGTGAAGCGCGGGACCCGACCTCCCGAATCAGCTGCTTCAGCTTCTTCTGGTCGACCTTCGAGGCGGCGTCGCTTATGGCGAACCAGCGCCTCGTTCTGACCTGCTCCTGCCACTTCGCTTCGACTCGCTCCACCTTCATCTCGAACACCTCGACGTGGCACGTGCCGGACCATTTCTCATACGTGTACGATCCGATCGATTTTCGAGAGACTCGTCCCTTGATGCCGGCTTCCTCGAGCGCCTCCTTTTCCGCGGAACGCCGCGGCGATAAATGGGGCTCGATGATTCCCTTCGGTATCACCCACCTGCGTCCGTTTCGGGACGTGACGAGCAGAATCTCGATTCGTCCATCTCTTCGGCGGTGCGGGATGACGCCCGACTGCCTGTAAATGCTCGTCCTGCCCAAACCCTGCGGATTTCTCGTTTTGTGGCCGGGCCAAAGTTAAGGCCCAACCTGTTTATTTCGTCAAATCGACACGCGATCCATTTGATTCGCCCGGTTGAACAAGCTAACCTGAATCACTTCGTCGGAAGCGGACCAAAATCACGATCCGCAAGCAGCCGCTAAATTCAACCGTTCAACGAATGACACATTTCCTCACAATCGTCGCCCTCGCCGCCGGCCTCTCTCTGCCCCCGGTCTCAAACGCCCAGACGCAGGCGGTTACCCAGGATGAGTACATGGCGTACATCGCGGCCGCGGCCGAAGAGGGGTGGGAGGACCTGGAGGCGTCCCGGACGCGGTGGCACGAGAGCATCGACCTCAACTACGTGTTTGGCTACAATCCGCCGCCGAACGATCTGTATCTGGCTGCCCTGAACGCGAATCTGTTCGAGATCACGGGCGAGGCCAAGTATCTCGATCGCGCAAAGGCGCTGCTTCTCTATTACGGAAACTATCGGGATGCGTATCCGGCCGACTTCTACAAGACCAAGGGCGAGTACAGCGCGGGTCTCCCGGTGATGCCCAATATTTTCTCCTTCGGGAAGTACGTGCACGCTTACGACGCGTTGAAGCGGCACGGACGGCTGAGTGCGGACGAGGATCGCCTCCTCGTCGAGGCCATGGCCGGGAGCGCCGACTACCTGGTTCAGTTTCAAGAATGGGGACCGATGAATCGCGCGATGCTGCGTGCGGAAGCCATCACATACGTGGCCAAGGTCCTCCAGGATCACCCAGACAGCCGCCGGTGGGCAATGGCGGGTGAGGCGATCGCCGACGACAACTGGGGACAGTGGGAGATCGAAGACGCGACCGGTTATCACTCCGTCTGGCTGTACTCGCTCCTCGGATACGCCAGTTACGTCCGCGAAGACGAGAGCCTGTATCGGACCCCGGTCATGAACTACTACTTCGACTATTTCCTGAAGCTCATCAGCCCGGCCGGCGTCGTGCCGGATTTCGGCGATGCGAATTGGGGCGGGGAATGGATTCGAATGATCCCCTTCTTCGAGAAGGCGGCGGCCGTGCACAAAGATCCGCGTTACCGGTGGGCCGCGGCCGGGTATTTCAGGAAGTTCATTGATCCGGCGGCCGAGCGGCACAGCGTTTTCGTCGCGCTGTGCCTCTCCGACGCTTATCGGTGGACCGATTTCACGGTCGGCGCCGAGGCGCCGGACTCAGGAAGTCAAGAAGTGCTCGAGGACATCGTCGGGAAGAAAATGGTGTTCCGCGACGGATGGGACCCCGACGCGACCTACATGCTGTACAACTATCGGGATGAGGGCGACGGCGGCTGGCTCTTCAGGGAGTACCTGCGCACGACCATCCCAGTGGAAGAGGAGAAGATGCACCACGGCCACTCAGACGAGAACAGCATCGTGCTCCTCATGAAGAACGGCTCCATCCTGCTGCACGACGGAGGTTACCGAGACTACATGCCGAGCGGGCCGTTCGGCGCTTTCAGGGCAGACTATCATCATAACCGCCTGGTCGTCAGGAACGGGAAGATCGCCCTGGGGCAGAAAGCCGGTCAGTACCGGTACGCCTCGCCCGACCAGGGCGCCGTCCCCGGCCAGTCACTGCTCGATTTCTTCCGTGATTCAGGCGCCTATCAGCAGGTTCAGACGCGGAAAATCGATTTCCTCACGCTGGATCATTTCGACATGGGGCGGACCCGCCTGATCGACCAGCGGCTCGGCTACGAGGCCGATCGCATCGTGAACTACATCAAGGAACTCGACTGGTTCGTCGTATTTGACGTACTCCGATTCACTGAGCCGGGGTACCTGACCATGGCTAACATGTGGCACACGCGAAACATTCTGGATCAGGGCGAGGGGTGGTATGTCACGGCATACGATTCGCTCCGAAACGACGACGTCGCGGGGGATGAGCGACTGCTCATCCTGTTCCCTGAAAGGCAGCAGCTGGAAGAGGGGACCGGCGCCCAATCACGTTACTGGCAGGAGGAGCGTTTCATGTACCAGATGATCGGCCGCCACGGTTACAGGAACGCTCTGCAGGCTTTCGTGACCGTGTTGATCCCTCACGATAAGGCTGCCGACGTGAGTGCGCTTCGCAATGCGGTTCGGATGGCCGACGTGTCATCCTATCCCGAGGCCGTCGGCGTTTCCATCGAATGGGAGGGCAAGAAGTATCTCGTCGGCGCCAAGCTGGACCTGGAGAAAGAGCTCTTCCGCGACTGGCGCCGGCCGATGTATGACTACGAGTCGGGGAAAGTCCGGTACGACGATTACGAGACCGACGCCTTCCATCTTTTCGTGGTCGAAGACGAGGATTCGATTGACTACGCGATATCGGGGGCCGTCAAGATCACGAAAGGCG
>DATKEJ010000224.1:0-8258 GCA_035512315.1 Rhodothermales bacterium
ATGGGGGTACGGGTCATCGACACACTCCAGCCGGAGGCGAAAAACATGCGCCCCGAGTTCCTGAAGTCCACGTTCGGCGACAGACTGTCCTTTCATGGATGCATCTCGACTGCCGGTCCCGTGACCTATGGGACACCCGACGAAGTGATCGAGAACCTCCGCGAGGTGCTCTCGGTCATGAAGCCGGGTGGCGGGTACGCGCTGGCACCAACTCACTGGCTGCAGGACAATTCTCCAGTCGAGAACGTTGTCGCGATGTACCGGGCGGCCATGGAGTTTGGGGCTTACGCCTAGGCGAACTCACCGATCGGCACAATTCGGTCTCGTCCCCGGCACGAATCTTGAAGTTGGCCGTATAGAGATCGCTCCACCCGCCGAGAGGCGACGGTACGTTTGTCATCATCGAACCTGCATGCGACCAGTAGTAGCCGTCATTATCGGTCTGATCGTCGCGGGCCTCGACCGAGGTCCGGATCACAAGCCCGTCGAATACCCCCGCGGGAACCTGCGCACGGTCACCGTCGATGACGTTCGGCCGAATCTCGACGTGAAGCACGAGATGTGGTCGTATCGGTTCTTTCTGGACGGCGGCGTCCAGGTGTTCATCGACTTCCGGCGGGCAGATCTGGGATCATTCAAAGGCAGGGTGCTTGGCGCCGATCTATCGGTGGTAGGGTTCCGGGGCGAGCAATATGCTGTAGCCCGGGAGTATCCAGCGGAGAACCTCACATTCGACGAGAAGAAAGGACGGCTGAACGTCCACCCCAGGATATGGTTCGAAGGCGGGCTTCCCGCGGCACACCGGGTTCGCTACGAAACCAGGAAGAAGGGCATATCCTACTACGCTGATCTGACATTTTCGCAGATTGCGCCCGGCTGCGCCTGGGGTGATGGAATATTTAGATTCGGAGATGATGAGATCATGGGATTGATAATCCCGATCCCATATGCCCGCGTCACCGGCAAGATTGCGATCAACTCCGATACGATGGAAGTGTCGGGTACCGGCTACATGGATCATGTCTTTCAGTCGGACAGAGCGTCGAAGCTGGTTGACAGCGGCTATCGTGTGGTCAGCCACGATCGCGGATGGGAGGTAGGCATGTATTTCCGTCCGACCAACCGGTACGACGCGTCGGTCGTGGGTTACGGTGCGTTCAATATGGGCGCCGGCCTTGCGCTCTTTCGGCCGACGGGAATGTCTTTCGCACGGGTCGACAGGGTGGATGGAGATGACGTCCCATCCCAAATACTTCTTATTGACGATGAGGGGCGTCAGCGCGTGATCGAGCCCTCCAGAAATCTTCAAAGACTGTCTTTGTTGCGCGAAGTGGGTGGAATCAAGAAATTCATTGCAAAGCAGATCGCCGGCGGCGACGTGATTATCTACCGAGGGGTCGGAACAATCGACGTCAATCGACCGATGACGTATGATTTTTTTATCGTCGACTGAGCCCGACGACGAGCGTCGACCCGAGTCTGAGACCATGTTTCAGGCCGAGATGTCGCCGCAGTTCTCAGTTGTAATTCCTTTCTACAACGAAGCCTCGTTTCTTCCCGAAACGCTCAGGTCGTGGCTCGGGCAGACCAGACTTCCCGACGAGATCGTGGTCGTCGATAACGGGTCTACAGACGGTTCCCTCGACGTTTGCCGTGAACATCTCGACGGATTCTCAGGCAACGTGGTGTACGCCACCGACGATCGACCGGGCAAAGTCAACGCGCTCGAGACCGGATGCCGAAGAGCATCAGGCCGATACCTCGTTTTCGCCGACGCCGACACGTACTATCCGCCGCACTACCTGACACTGGCCGAAGATCTGATCCGAAGAACCGGCGATCGAACGGTCGCTTTCATGGCACAAGGCGCCGGCAATCGTCCCGATCGACTGATGATGCGAATCCGACGAGCGTTCTATGTATCATTGTCTTATATTCTTAGAAAACAATCCTTTACAGGGGGATATGGACAAGTCATCCGGTCGGACGTTCTGACAAATGCGGGCGGGTTCTCGGAGCGCCAATGGCCTTACGTGCTTGTGGATCACGAGATCATGCAGCGGGTCCTCAAGTACGGCGACTCGCTTTATCACATCGATTTCTGGTGTATACCATCCGGGCGAAGGAAGGACAGGTCCAAGGTCCGGTGGACGCTGCCCGAGCGGCTGCTCTACCATATAACGCCGTTCCGGCTGAAGGACAGGTTCTTTTACGATTTCCTCGGACCGCGGCTTGCCGCCCGGGGCATGACGCATCTCAATCTGAGAGACAGAAGCTGGGAATGAATGAATGAAGATCGCGTACATAACTGATCAGATTCTTCCCAGAACGGCGACCGATGCGAAGCAAATGGTGTCGATGGTATCGGCCCTCGGGAGGGCCGGGTCTGAAGTGACCCTCGTCACGCCGCGCCGGTGGTTCTCCCGGGCGTCTAATCGCGACCGCATCGCGTCGTTTTATGAGGTGAGTCCTTCCTTCTCGATCCAGTCGGTTCACAGTGTGTACCCGAACATCCGCGCGATCGAGAAGCTGGCCCAGGGTCTTGCCGGGCCGCTCACGCGCACCTCGCGCAAAGCCGACGTGCTCTATACGAGGACGATCCCCATACTGATCGGCGCTCTTTTCTTCACGCGGCGACACATTGTCTATGAGACGTACCGTCCGTGGCCTGTGCAGCGTCCACACAGCGCCGGGTTTTTTCGATGGCTGGGTCGTCGGAGGCGTTTCTTGGGAGCCGTGCTGCATTCCGAGCTTGCGCGTCGTAGTTACGCGGAAGCCGGCGTGCCCGTCGAGAAGCTTATGACGGCCTACAATGCCTTCGATTCATCCCACCTTCAACCGGCGCTCACTCAAATGGAGGCTCGAGTCGCCTGCGGGTTGCCGCCCGACCGAAAAACCGTCGTCTATACAGGCCGTCTCTCGAAGCGCAAAGGCGTAGATATCCTCCTCGATCTCGCCCGGGAGCTGCCGGACGTGACGTTCGTGCTCGTCGGTTCTCAACAGAACGGCGCCATCGAGAAGGATGCGGCGCGCCTGCCGAACGTCGTCGTTTGCCCCTGGATTCCCGACAGCCGAATCGCCCCGTATCTCTACGCGGCTGACGTGCTGATCATCCCGCCCACCGTCAGGCCCCTTCGCGAAGCGGGCAACACGGTGCTGCCGATCAAGACGTTCCAATACATGGCGGCAGGAAGAGCCATTCTTGCGCCGAGTACACCTGACATCACAGAGATCCTTGTCGACGGAGAGAACGCGTGCCTGGTGCCGCCCGATGAGACGGTCGCCGCTCGTGATCGCCTGAAAGTTCTTCTGTCCGATGAGGCTGTGATGGCGGCCCTGGGCCGGAGGGCGTTGGAGACTTCGCGAGGTCTCTCGTGGGAGCGGCGTGCCGAGTGCGTACTCGCGTTCATTTTCGAAAGGCTCGGTAATCTGCACCATGTTCCTTCAGTACGGCCCCAGGGAGAAGAACGGGCACTTTGAGTGAGTCGACCAGGCGTCTCGTCGGCGTTGCTCCAGGTCGGTCGCGGTCCCAGACCCAGGCGATCGTTCGCCCGACGACCCACATGAGGTAGAGGGGGAATCCAAGCCGAAATCGGACGGGATAGTAGGTGCCTATGATCCGGAACACAAAGGCCAGGTGGCTCGCCAGCTCGGATTCGAGGCGGGCACGGCGCTTGTCCATTCCGCCCGGGACGTCGAGGCGCCGGACAATGACCGGCGTCGTTCTGAACGCCAGATACTCACCCGGAAGGAGCGCCTCGTGAAGCCTGAATGCGAACGAGTGCTCGTCCTGCGTCTCCACCGTCGTGTCCCACAGGCCGGCCCGCTCTACGAGCCCCCTACGGAAGGACGAATTCGTACCGTGGAGCCACTCGATTCCGTCGACGTCCTCATCGAAGCCAGCATACGTGTAAGCGGTCTTCAGGAAGGAATAGCGCATGCATCGTTTCCGGATGAAGGGGCGCATGAACCGGCTGTAGGGATAGCTCTCTCCAACATTGCGCACCTGACGGCCGGTAATACCAACCAGGCCGGGATCGGCGTACGCGCTCTCGTGACTGGTAATCCAATCGGATTCAATGGGCAGATCATCGTCGTCGATTAGAACGATCAGGTCACCCCGGGCGGCACGAACGCCCACATTCCTGGCGGCCGGCCCACCTAGCGGCGCGTGCTTCAGGACCCGGAGCCGAGCGTCCCCCGCCACCTCCTCGAGGCGCAACCAGGCGCTGGGATCGGGGGCCAACGTTTGCTCGATTACCACGATCTCGAAACTGTCGTGCTCCTGAGCTAGGATCCGTTCGACCAGCTCGATCAGCGAAGACAGCCGGCCCATTGAGCGGACGACGACTGAGACGCGCGGTCGCCCGGAGTCTGCTGGGGATATCGGTGCAAGATCAGTCGCCACGGTCCGCTGAGGGGGTTTGTTCGTCATCCGATCCGCGAATTCGAACGCCCATGGAGCCTAAAATACCCCAATACAGGAGCAGCAGGACGAGCATTAGGCTCACCCGGTGCACGATCGAAGCTTCGACGATGGTGGTGAAACGCCATGCGACCACGAGGGGGATAGCTGCGAACAGTCCTGCGAGGTGGGGTTTATACAATTGAGATATCCGCAGCGGGATACGAAGCAGGTACTGCATCTCGCCGACCTCGAGGGCCGCCCTGAGAATGGCGGTGAGCCCCGATGCCGCCGCCGCTCCGGCGAGTCCGAACGTTGGAATCAACACCAAATTCAGCACGATGTTTGAGAGGCCGGTCGTGACTCCGTTGAAGAGGTTCCATTTCGAATGCCCGGTCATTATCACGACGTTTCCGGCAAGCCCGAACGTAGCCTGCAGGTATGGTATCACGAGCAGATGCAGCATGAAAATCGTGGACTGGCCGGCGAAATTCGGATGGACGATCTGAAGCAGATCGCCCTTCAGGAGAGCTACGGCGATCAGAATTGGAATCAGCGGCGTGGTGATCCATCTGGACGTTGTGGCGAAGGTCTTGGACAACTGCTCGAGGTTCCGCTCCCGGAAAAGGCGGACGATGTGCGGTGAGAAGGCACTCGAAAAAACCAGCTTGATTTGTCTCAGCTCGCGAACGATCAAAGCGCCGGCGCCGTAGTAGCCAATCTCGAACGCACTGAACCCCAGGATGCCCAGCATGATGACGTCGATGTTGGTGACGAACCGGTCGAAAGCCACGTTTACGTTCTGCGGGAATGCGAAGGAAATCATCTCGCGGTTGATCCGGAATCGACCGACGGCCTGCCATAGAAGTTTGGGGTGGAATTCGCGCCTGCAGACCTGTGTGACAACAAGGAACACGAGAAACTGGGTGGTCACGTACGCACCGGTTAGTCCGTCCACATCCGGCGATATCAACCAGAACAGTGAAGCGGTGATGATTAGGAGGACCGGCCGAAGACCTCCGCTCACAAACGCTTCATACTTCATGATCTTCAGGCCCTGCGTAGCCCCCATGACGACCCGTTCGACTGCCATAAGCGGCAGTACGAGGCACATCCATTTCAGCATCGAGATGAGGGAGCTGCCGTAGGACGAGTAGAGCTTCGGAACGAATGTGCTCCCAGACGTGACGGTCAGCAGGACGACGAGAAGTGCAAGAAGTACGCTCCAGGCGAGTGCGTTGACCAGCGCCTCGTAGAGAAGCGGGTGCGCTCGTTCCTCGTCGGCATGCCGGGCGACGAATATTAGCGCGCCATCCTTGAATCCGGCGACGAGAAGAGCAAGTGCCGTCTCGATGAGCGCTACGGCCGTCAGGTAGACACCCAGAGTGTCGGGGCCGTAGAGTCGCGCAATGAGGATGAGAAAGACCGGTCCCGCCAGTCTCCCGGCCAGTCCGAGCGCATTGATCATCGCTCCGCGGCTGACGTCGCGCTCAACTCCGTTGCTCATAGGTTCCGATACCGGTGCAACTGTCGGATCATCTGACGGAATCATAATGCGACTCGAGCAACTCGACTTGCTTGAAGAGGTCGAATTCGCGCTCCATCTTGAGTCGGGCGGCTCGACCCATTCGGAGGCGTAGTTCGGGATCGTCGAGGAGCGCGATGAGGCTGTTGGCCAGTGCCTCAACGTCGCCTTCTGGTACGAGAAAGCCTGTTACACGGTCTTCCACCGCGTCCGGTATTCCACCATGGTACGTTCCAACCACCGGCAGCCCCGCCGCCGCCGCCTCCATGACTACCATCGGGCCGCCTTCGCGATCATCATTTCGGGCCGTCAGACTCGGCACAATGGCCACGTCCGACACCGCCAGCATCTCGGCGGTCCGGGTGTGACTCAGCACACCTGAGAACGTGACGTCTCGCTCGAGGTTGGCCGTCTGGACGTAACGGCGGCACTTCGCTTCTAGTTCGCCTGTGCCGATCAGTGTGAGGTGAGCCTCCCGTCCAAGCCGTTTGATTTGCGCAAATGCTCTGAGAGCGACCTCATGTCCCTTCTTCTCGGTAAAGCGCCCGATCATGATGATCTGCGGCGTGCCAAGTCGGGCAGGTGACGGTTTGAATCGGGAGAGGTCAACGCCTTGCCTGTACAACCTTACTGCTTCAGGACGGCCGCTAAGCCGAGATAGGATGTCGCAGAATTCTTGATTCTGGCAGAGCATCAGATCAGCTCGCTGCAGGATCTGAGGAGCGCGGGAAACATACCGCCACCGTTTCGGCCGGCGCCGTTGCGAGCCAATGAGAGCGGCCACGTCATTCCCCCAGAAAGTGACAACGAAGGGAAGCTCGTATTTTCGGACGTATGGAAGGGCGTAAACGGCGCCCGTTCCGAAATGGGCATGGATGAGATCGTGCCTGCCCTGCGCCAGAATGCGATCAAATCGGGGCCAGTATGCCAGATTCTCATACAACCTTTCCGCGATTCGGTTAGGTGGCTTGTGGATGCGTTCGTACGGGAAGCGATCGTCGTTCAAACGCGCCTTGCAGAAGACATCGACGTCATATCGGCGATGAGCTCGAATCTCGTCGAAAATGAACGTCTGAGAGTAGGGCAGGAAATTGGTCACGAAAAGCGCAACCGTCCCATCTATGGCACTGGCCATGCATGTCTTGTAAGCTGCCGCCAAGGTACGGCAGCGGCGTCGTCCGGTCACGGCCTGCCCCCCGGCAGACGCGGCGACGTTCCGGAGACGTTATTGGAAGGGATACCGTTTTTTATCAATTTGCCGGTCTCGATTCACGACTCTGCAGCGCGCAAATGAAGGTTCTCGTCTGGGCTACGACATTCGGGGCCGACCTCTGGAGTTTCGTCAAGTACCTTTCGCATCGATCTGACGTCACGGTGAAGGTCGTCATGGATGATCCCGACTCGTTCCTACGGCAGGGTGTAGCGAAGCTTTACCCGCTCGAAGTGGATTTTGTCCGCCGGCAGGGGGTCCACCAGCTCTTCGGGGTACGCTCGTTCAACCCGGATGTGACCGTTATGGACAATCGCGTCCCGGTGGGGAGAACCGCTCCGAAGGGGTTCATGGTGTGGCACGGCTTCGGATGGAGGGGCCCCAACGACGAGAAAGAGTTCTGGTGGTTGCACAGGTCACTCCATCGCGCCTGGGGCGATGTTCGCGAGCCGAACCCCAATTTTCTCTGGCAATGTTTCGGTCACTGGGATTTCGAGCACCGAACCATGGTCAGTCGCATTCACCCTGAGAACTGCGCCGTTCTGGGAGCGGCCAGCCACGATGATCTCCGAGTGCCGATCGATCGCGCCCTGGCGCAGCCGTTTTATCCATTCGACATCATGGGGCGTCCGACGGTGCTCATCGCTCCGACCTGGCACTACGGTGATCCATTGGCCCATTGGCGAGGCGTGCCCGATCTCCTCGACAAACTTCTAAGGAAAATCTCAGACAGGGGGGCCCACGCCATCATCAGGCTTCACGATTCGTACCGGTTGGGGGCGAACTACCGCCGCCGCCTGAACGAACTCCCCCAGCGGTACCCGAACGTGCTCGTGGAGTTCAAGGACAAGGCGCCCGACAACTACCTGGACATGCAGATTGCGGACGTCCTGGTGACGAACTTCAGTAGCATCGCCAACCTGTTCTATGCGACGCGGCGGCCATCGATTCACATCTACCCGGTATCGGACGCCGAAGACGAATACTCGTGGCGTCGTTACACTGTTGCCGGGGTTCGGACGAAGACAGTCAAGCACGCACGGGATCTCTGGAAACTGCCACTCGAGGAAAATGGGGGGCTCGTGTCGTACAGCTTCGAGGAACTGACCGCTCACCTT
>DATKEJ010000225.1:0-3088 GCA_035512315.1 Rhodothermales bacterium
GTGGTCATCCCGGTGGCGGTAAGCAATGCGTCCCGCTTCCGCAGACCGATCCCCAATGCGAGAGGAATTACGGCCAGGGTGTAGTGGAGTCCTGCCCACTCGGCACGTTCCGGCCGGAGCTCGCCAGCCCGGGTCCCGCTCAGCACGAGCGGGTTGTGGACGAACCTTGTCGATGACCATCCCGGAAAGATCCGAAGGCCGATCGACGTCTCGTCGAGTGCGAACGCGTCGGTGTACACCGAACGATAGCTGGCGTCGACGAGATTCGACTTAATCAGAGATGGTCGTCACCGAGCCATCGGCGACAGCATTACTGCCGTGACGACCACGACGGCCAGAGACGCGAACACGCAGAGATCCCGGCCCTTGGAAACCGGTGCTCCTTCAATTCTCCTTCCCGTCCCGATCTCTACCTTTTTCGGTATGGTATTGCGGCACCATATAATCGGGGAATGAATCCAAAGCGCGACCGCTACGATTCGATCGTCGTAGGAGGAGGATTCTTCGGCGCCTACTTCGCCGAAAGACTGGCGTCGAAGGGACAGACGGTGTTGCTGCTCGAAAGGGAAAAGGAGCTCCTTTCACGGGCCTCGCTCGTCAATCAGGCACGCATCCACAGGGGATATCATTATCCACGCAGCGTGCTCACCGGCTTCCGCTCGGCGGTAAACTTTGCGAGATTCATAACGGATCTGAACGGTTGTGTGAGCGGTACCTACGAATCGTACTACGCGATTGCCCGCAGAGAATCGAACGTCACCAGTTTGCAGTTCAAACGCTTCTGCGCAACGATAGGTGCTCCTCTTCATCGCGCCGCGCCGCGAATTCAGCGCCTGTTCAATCAGGATTTGATCGAAGCCGTTTTTGCGGTCGAAGAGTGCGTCTTCGATGCTTTCGCGCTCCGTCAGGAAATGCGCAGGCGTCTCGATCACTCGCGAGTCGAGGTGATCCTATCGACCGAGGTGGCGCGAGTCGAATCCGGTAACGAGGGCCCCTGTGTATATCTCGCCGAACGCGCCAACCTGTCCCGACCGAGGATTCAGGGCGTGAACGTGTTTCTTTGCTGCTATGCCCTCCTCAATACCCTGCTGCTCCGGTCGCATTTGCCGGCAGTCCCCATCAAACACGAGCTGACGGAAATGGCCTTGGTTCAATCCCCGGAGGAACTGCGTGAGATTGCAATTACCGTCATGTGTGGTCCATTCTTTTCGATGATGCCTTATCCGACCCGCGATCTTCACACTCTTTCCCACGTCCGCTATACACCCCACTTCGCTTGGACGGACTCAGACCGTTATGAGGCAGATCAAGTGCTGGATCGGCACGGGCGCAGCCGGTTTCCGGAGATGATAAGGGACTCGTCTCGATACCTCCCGTTGCTTTCCGACAGCAGCTATGTCGAATCCCTATGGGAAGTCAAGGCAGTCCTTCCGCAAAGCGAGATGAACGACAGTCGACCGATTCTGATGCTCCAACCGCAACCTGGGATCTTCTGTATCCTCGGCGGCAAGATCGACAACGTGTATGACGTCTGGGACCTCTACGATGGAGCCGAAGCCCGTGCCAGCTGAGCCCCGAACTGACGGCAGCAGAGATCTACTCGTCTCCGTCGTCGCTCCTGTATGGAACGATTCTCCGATCCTCGGCGACTTCATCGATCGCACTATAGCCGTGCTCCAGAGTCATTACGAGTATTTCGAGCTCATTCTGGTCGATGATGGATCGACCGATGCGAGCGCTGCGTTGGCCGGCGAAAAGCTATCCCACCTGCCCTGCATTCGTCTGATCCGCCTTTCCAGGCGGTTCGGAGAAGAGATTGCCATCTACGCGGGGCTCGAGACGGTGATTGGCGATGTAGTGGTTACTATGTTACCCGGCTGCGATCCTCCGCACTTGATACCAGAGCTGGTCGATCGGGTCATCCAGCACCGTGGAGTCGTCGTGGGTGTACGTTCCTCGAGACATGATTCGTTCACGTCGCAACTCGGAGCCCGACTCTTCTACTGGATTTGCAACAGCTTTCTCTCCATGCAGGTTCCGGAGAATTCGACCCATTTCAGGGCCTTGAGCCGAAGCGCGCTGAATGCCCTCCTCCAGATTAAGGACAAGTACCGTTACCTCAAAGTTTTCAGTACCTACATTGGCTACCAGCACCAGGAGTTTCACTATGAGCCGGAGCGGAGGGCGGACCAGCCACGAGAGCGTGGGCTTCTACGCTCGATCGATCTCGCCGTCAATATCATGGTGGCGCACTCCACTCGGCTGCTCCGATTGGTAACGGGATTGGGAGTCGTGGGGAGTGGATTGAACCTCCTTTACATGTTCTATATCGTCGCGATCGCCGTTTTCAAAGAGGACGTAGCCGAGGGTTGGATCACTCTTTCGGCGCAGAACGCCGGTATGTTCTTTCTGCTGTTCGTAATTCTCACGGTGCTCGGCGAATACGTGGGACGCGTCCTCGCCGAAACTCAGGACCGTCCCCTCTATTACGTCATGGAGGAGCAGACGAGCTCAGTCCTTCTGCTGCATCCGGAACAGAAGAATGTCGTCACAGAAACCATCCTTGGGCGCTGATGCTCTTCTCCCGAAGGAGTGGGAACTGCCGGAGTGGACTCTCACGGAATTCCTGGATCGGAGACACGAGCACGTCCTGCTGATTCCCGTACTAAATGAAGGTGAACGTATTCGACGCCAGTTGCGGAAGTTGAAGGAATACGCGCGGCTGGTGGATATCGCGATCGTCGATGGTGGAAGTCGCGACGGTGCACTCGAAGAAGAATTTCTACGACAGCAGGACGTGCGTGCGCTGATGGTAAAGCTCGGGCGAGGGAGATTGGGAGCGCAGCTCCGGATCGGACTCGCCGGGGCGATGCGAGAAGGCTACCGTGGTGTCATCTTGATGGACGGAAACGACAAGGACGATCCCGGCGCCATTCCTGAATTCATCAGGCGGCTCGACTCGGGGGGCGATCACGTCCAGGGCTCACGCTATCTGCCAGGCGGAGTCGCAATCCACACACCCTTCATTCGCGCCGCTGCAATCCGTTTGATTCATGCTCCCCTTCTGTCACTCTGCTCCGGGTTTCGC
>DATKEJ010000226.1:0-6853 GCA_035512315.1 Rhodothermales bacterium
TCCATCGCAACAAGGCCTACCTAAGCTACCAACTCCAGTCTTCGACGACTCGAGAGCGATGACCCCTCAAACTCTCCTCGTTCCAGAGGCGGTCGTCTACAGCGTCGGGCGCCTTGGGCTTTCGATCATCCTGGGCCTTTGCCTTCTCGTCCTTTTCTTCGTCGTCTGGACAGCTCCGCATCTGACCCCCTTTTTCCCTCTAGCGATCATAAGCGGAATCGGCTTCTTGTACCTTCTCCGTAATCCGCTGCTCCACTTGTCGCTCGTGATCGCGAGTTTCGCGCTGGTCGCAGACTTCGATGAGGGAATAGACGTCGGGGAGGTGCTCTTCGGGTTATTCTACGCGAGTTATCTCGGCATCTGGCTGTTTCGTCGCGTCTTTCTTCAGCGGGAGAAACTACTCGAGTCTACCATCGACTTTCTAATGGTGGCGATTCTCGTCCTGGTGACCGTTCACGTCTTCGTGGGCTGGCTTTGGGGCGCTGCAATAACAAGCGCACTCAGGGAATGGCAGTCGTGGACGATGCTCGCCTTCTACTTCCCGGTCAAGGACGCCTGTCGGCGCTATCCGCACGGCACAAAGGCCATGCTGATCGTGATTGTGGCTGCCGCGTTGTTCGTCGCAGTCCGAAACGTCATCGAACTGAAATCACTCGTTTCTGCGGCGGGCGAGGTCTGGCAGATAACAAAAAAGGGCCGGGTCATAGCCAACGAAATAATACTTGTCACAGGCGGACTCGTTGCCCTTGCAGCCGTCACTCACTTTCGGAGGCTGCGGTGGATCATGCTCGCTTCGGGCCTGCTGGTCACGTTCCTTCTGGGTCTGATCCTTACGCAAAGTCGCAGTTACTGGCTTAGCTTCGCGTTCGGAGCGCTTGCGATGGTGATGCTTTCAGACCGTGCGGGCCGGTCGCGTATTGCGGTGATTACATCCGTAGCCGTCGGGGGGGGGTTGACCCTCGTACTCCTTCTGTTCGGTGACCTCGCCACCCTCCTGTTTGCAGGCCTGCTCGACCGGGTGCTCTCATTAGCCGGCGGGGCGACGGATATGTCACTGGTCAACCGAATGCTCGAGATCAGCGCTGCTTGGCAATGGATCCGCCACAATCCGATCCTGGGGTACGGCTTGGGGACAGAATTCTCGTTCTTCGACCTCACTATTTCCGGCACGAGAACCTGGGCGTTTATTCACAATGGCTATGTCGGTCTCCTCTACAAATTCGGGATACCCGGGGCGATCCTGATCATGACTTTCTGGATTGGATCCATCGTACGCGGCGTCAGGAGCGTTCGGAGAAACGGCCTGGACTCCTGGAACATGAAGGGCTGTCTGGTCTCGGTCGGGGTATTGGCGTCATTGCTCGTTTCGGGCATGACGGCGAATCCTTTCTTTCTCTCGGACACGCTGCTCGTATTCGGTGTTTTCGGGGGCGTCTGTGCCGGGGCGTCGAGCGCGTCAGAGAAGTCGGAATCGCACGATCCTCCGTTGTCGCCATGAACTGGCGTGATTCAGCCAAGCGCCTCCTCCGGTTGATAGGCTACGAAGTTAGCAAGTTCGATCACCTGCACGCTCCGCTCAAAAGGCGCCTCATGCTCATGCATAGTTACGGGATCAGCCTGATATTCGACGTCGGGGCCAACTCCGGCCAATACGCGCATCTCATGCGACAGTATGGCTACGAGGGTCGAATTGTGTCCTTCGAGCCGATCGACTCCGTTTTCGCCGAGCTGGAGGCGAATGCTGAGAATGACGATCGCTGGATCGCCGTCCATTCCGCGCTAGGAGACTACCAGGGGACGACAGTAATCAATGTGGCGGCCGACAAGCAATGCAGTTCGGTACTCCAAGTGACAGATCGCTTCAGGAACGTCACGCGCGCAGCAGAATTCACGGGCCAGGAGCCGATTCGGCTTAGCACATTGGACGCAGAGTTCGGCAGGTACTACGAAACAGCCGATCAGGTGCTTGTCAAGATTGACACACAAGGATACGAGAAACGCGTTGTTGATGGATCGAGAAGAATTATCGACAAGATCCAGGGGTTTCAATTGGAATTGTCGCTCGTTCCTCTTTATGAGGGTGAGGCCGCTTTCGTGACGATGATTTCCTACCTCTCCGATCTCGGGTTCAACCTGATGTCGATAGAACCGACGCATGCCGATGCGTCTAGCGGAAGATTGCTCCAGGTAGACGCTCTTTTCTTTCGGGACGAGCCAACGCGGGACGCTTCCGGAGCCTGAAATCTGGAATTCAGATGATCCCCAAACGACGGCTACTTGTTAACGCTTCGGCCGGCCTCATCCAGGTACTGGTCGTCGGGATCACGTTTCTCATAGTGTATCGATTCGTTAAGGACGAACTCGGAATCGAACTGTTTGGAGTTTGGGCACTCGTTCTGGCGACGGTTTCTGTGAACAACATTGCGAACCTCGGCATTGCCTCGGCAACGGTGAGGTTTGTCCCACTGTACCTTGCGCGAGGGATGACGCCTGACGCCGTACGCGTCATTGAAACGTCGGTAATCTCCCTCGCGGTTTTTCTAGGGGTCATACTGCCGATTGCCTACCCGCTGTTGATCTTCGTGGTCGACCGTGTCATCGAGCCCCACCTGTATCCGATCGCACTGGCGATTTTGCCCTATGCGGTAGGGTCGTTTTGGCTCAATGCGGTTTCGGTCGTCCTCCAGGGATGCGTTGACGGGTACCAGCGTATCGACCTGCGTAGTCTCCTCGTGTCTGGCGCCGCACTGGTGTACCTTCCACTCGTATTCTGGCTCGTGAAGTCAAACGGCCTCGTGGGTCTGGCTCAAGCCCAATTGGCTCAAGCCGCTCTTCTCTTGATTGCCACTTGGGTCACCCTGAAAAAGATGGAGCCTTCGCTACCTGTATTACCCTATCGGTGGAACTACCAGACGTTTAAGGAGACGCTTGGATACAGCATCACGTTTCAAGGAATATCGGTCACTAAGCTGCTGTTCGAGCCTGTGACGAAGGTTCTGCTTGCGAAGTTTGCCGGGGCATCTACCCTGGGTTATTTCGAGTTTGCCCACAGAATGGTTTTCCAGATCCGATCCTTGATAGTGACAGCGTACCAAGCCGTCGTCCCTACAATTGCGGATCTGCAGGAACGAAGACCCGATCTCATTCGAGACATCTACACTGAATCCCTGCGACTGCTCATGTATATCGTCGGACCGGCCCTCGGATTCTTCATCCTCCTTTCGCCGCTTGTCTCGAGGTTGTGGATCGGAACGATCGTCCCAGATTTCGTGCTATTTTCGGGATTAGTGTTCGTGGGCTGGTTTCTCAACGTGTTGTCAGCTCCAGCCTACTTCTCGAATGCCGGGACTGGGCGCCTACGATGGAACTTTCTGGGTCACCTGCTCACGGGCGTGATCAACGTGGTACTCGGAATCGTGCTCGGATACTACTTCGGCGCCATCGGCGTGGTTGCAGCGTTTTCGATCGCGCTGGTCGTTGGAAGCTTTGCGACGGCCGGTCCATACCACGCTGAGAACCACATTCCTTTAAGTCCTTTTTTTGATCAGCCGACCGTAGCGCTGCTTCTGACCTGTGCCGGTGCGTTTGTTGCGGGGGCCCTGGCATTCGTGCTGTTCGGAGAGGTCGCCCTCGTTCATTGGGCGGTCCCAATCCTGTTCGTTACGGCAAGTGCCAGGCTAACTTGGACGCACCCTCAGCGAGCGAAACTCTTCAGCGCGTTGCGATCCGTTGTATTACCTAATGACCATGCTGACGTCAACGCCGCCTCACTTGATGATCGCTGACCCGTACGCAGGGGGTCATCACGGCTACTATATCGAGGTACTTTGCAGGCGGTGGCTTGAAACAGCGTCGGAGGGACGATTGTCGGTTGTCGTCAACACGAGCTTCAGAACCGTTCACAGTGAATTAGCAGCGTGGATTGGCGCTGAAAGCCCGCGAATCGCATTAATTGAAGCCCCTTTCGCTGAAGACCGCAAAGCGGGATTGTGGGCGTTGACTCGCGCCGACCTCGCCCACGGCCGTGTGCTTGCGGAGGTCGTATCGAGATTCCGCCCCGATCGACTCGTCCTGATGTATTTCGACCATTTCCAGACATCGTTGGCAAGTAATCTTCGCTTCTCGCAGCACGTGAGGATTGCAGGTATCTACTTCAGGCCTTCGTTTCATTACCCACTCATGTTCGGAACGCAACGGTCGATCGGCCAGCGGTCACGCGATCGCTTGAAACGCATGCTGTTGCGGCTCGCATGCAAAAATCGACATTTCGATTCGGTCTTTTCACTTGATCCGTTCCTCCCGGAGTATCCCGGAATCTCTACGATGGGCGCCAAGTTCATTCGGCTCGCCGAGCCAACGCCGACGTTGAACCTGCAGAACGCGAGAAACTCGGAGATCAAGACTGTTTCGCTTGTCGGTTCCCTTGCACGCCGCAAGGGCGTCCTGCAGTTTATGGAGGCGATATCGCTGCTGCCCCGTCGACTGAGTGGAAATCTGGAGATCTTGCTCGCGGGCCCGATTGCTGAGGATATTTTGGAACCCGTTCAAGATTGGATCGAAATGCTGAGTAAAAGGGACATCCGTCTCAACGTTTCCAATCGATTCATGAGTGACGCGGAGATAGAGAGAGTCATTGCGCAGTCACATCTCGTTGTGCTTCCATATCAGAAACATATCGGCATGAGTAATCCTTTGGTCCGGGCCGCCAAGTACGCCACACCGGTTCTCGGACCGGACTTCGGCCTGCTCGGTTCATTGATCCGCCGCCATCGGTTGGGTATTACCGTCGACACTCAGGAGCCGCGAGCGATCATGCAGGGTATTCTTGACTTCCTGGAACCTTCGAGAGGAATCGCGTTTGACCCGACGAGCGCGCGGGGTTTCGCTGAAATGAACACTGAGGACCGGTTCGCCGATACTATCCTGGCGCGATCCCAAGATGAGTGATGACCTCGGTTTCGATGTCGTACAAGATCTGCTTTCAATGGCCAACCTTGCTGCCCTACCATGTTGCTCGCATCAGGGCAGTCATTGCCGCTGTAGCAGGTAGGCCCGTCGAAGTGGCTGTATGCGAGACCGCATCGCAGGATATCACGGGTCAGACGAACTTTCAGCCGGATGCCGCTTTCGAACGTTACACCGTTTGCCGAGGCAAGTCCATCGCTGAGTTGAAACCTGCCGAAGTGACTCGTGACGTGCAGTCAATTCTGTCCCGCATGCAGCCCGACGTCGTGGCGATCAACAGTTACTCCTTCGCCGACGCCCGCGCGTGCCTGGCCTGGTGCATTGACACCGACAGGCGGGCCATCCTGATGACTGACAGCCGAAAACAGGACGCGCCAAGACCTCCGTGGCGCGAACACCTAAAGTCCAAGATCATTCAGTGTTACGATGCGGCCATCGTGGCCGGTTCACCGCATCGACAATATCTAACTGACCTCGGCTTCCCGTCAGATCGAATCTTCGAAGGATACGATGTCGTCGACAATGCGTTTTTCGCCACGGGCGCCGATGCGGCCAGAAACAACGCATTCGAGGCTCACTCACTTCCCGGTCTCACCGATCAGACACCGTTCTTTCTTTCCGTTGGACGAATGATCAGCCGTAAGGGCTATCCGACGCTGCTCAGCGCTTATAAGAGGTATCGCGAGCTAACCGATAAACCGTGGCGACTTGTCATCGTCGGAGACGGAACCCTACGATCTGAATTGATGAAAGAGACCGCCACGCGGCAAATTGACGGAGTCACATTTGCGGGTTCCCAACCGTACTCGGCAATGCCAACCTACTACGGAAGAGCAGAGGCGTTCATCCACGCAGCTTCCGTGGATCAATGGGGGTTGGTCGTTAATGAGGCAATGGCGGCCGGACTCCCCGTCATCGTGTCTGACGGCGCCGGCTGTTCCGCCGACCTCGTAGTCGATGGTTCCTCTGGGTTCGTCTTTCCGACGGGAAACTCAGAGCGGCTGGGGTCGCTGATGCTGAAATTATCTACGGACCCGTCTTTGCGAGAGTCGATGGGACGCGAATCGCGAAATCGGATCAAAGAGTGGGGGCCGGATCGATTCGCCAAGTCAGTGATAGACGCTGCCGAGTATGCCTTGCGAAATCCCATCGGCCGGCCTTGGGCTGGGAAATGGATCCTTTCATCTCTCCGGATCGCCGGGAGATCGCCAACCGCCTTCCACACTGTGGAGTCCTGACATTCGTAACTTATACGTCTTATTGTGCAGCATGGAATCAATGTCCCGCCCCCCTCGCGCGTCTAGTGAGATTGAGGAAGCGTACGTTCAGCAATGAAAGTTCTCGTTACCGGATCAAGCGGCCTAATCGGCGCGGAGGCAGTGCGCTTCTTCGATGGTCTGGGTTTCGAAGTAGTCGGCGTCGACAACAACATGCGGCGCCAGTTCTTCGGCCCGCATGGCGACACAGGATGGCAGACGCGCCGCCTGCTCGAAACGACCAGTCTGTTCCGACACGTGGATCTCGATATCCGTGACAGGCAGGGCATTTTGGATCTGTTCAAGACGGAAAGGTTCGACGCCGTCGTCCACTGCGCAGCCCAGCCGTCTCATGACAAGGCGCGCGACATCCCATTCACCGATTTCGACGTGAATGCAGTCGGGACGCTGAATTTGCTGGAGGCGAACCGTCAGTACAGCGCCCAGAGTCCGTTCGTTCATATGAGCACGAACAAGGTGTACGGGGACGCACCGAATGAGATACCGCTCAAGGAACTAGAAACCAGATGGGAGTACGCCGACCCTGCTTATGGCAACGGAATACCTGAGACATTCCGAATCGATCGCTCGAAACACTCTATCTTTGGAGCGTCGAAGGTGGCAGCCGACGT
>DATKEJ010000227.1:0-5129 GCA_035512315.1 Rhodothermales bacterium
CGTATGCTCCTCGAACCAGTTTGACGTCTCCAACCGTCTCAGCGCCGTCCACGAAACCGTCCAGTCTCGATGCGAGCTCCTGCTCCCGGTACCGAGCGACCTCTTTCTGGAGACGCTTGGTCTCGGCGATGAGATCGGCGACCTCCTCGGAGACGGACCGATCCAGACCCTTGAATTGGTGGCGGACTTCGTGCAACGCGCGGCGTTCTCCGTGCACGAGTTCGAGGGCGGGTCTTCCGACCACGGCTTCCACCCGGCGGATGCCGCTGGCGATCGAGCCTTCCGACACGAACTGGAACAGTCCGATCTCTCCTGTCGCTCCGACGTGCGTTCCGCCGCACAATTCGACGGAATAGTCGGGGTCAAATGTGACCACGCGGACCGTTTCCCCGTACTTTTCTCCGAACAGCATCAAGGCGCCGCGCGCCCGGGCCTCGTTAATGGGCACGCCGGTTTCGATCGATCCGGCGACGTTCCGTTGGATCTGATGATTCACGCTATCGGTAAGCTCGGCTAACGCCTTCTCACCGACGCGCTCGAAGTGACTGAAGTCGAACCGCAGGCGGTCGGGCGCGACGAGGGATCCGCGCTGCTCGACGTGGGTGCCGAGAAGGTTTCGCAGCGCGGCATGCAGCAGATGCGTTGCCGTGTGATGCTTCTTGATCTGCTCGCGACGTTCAGCATCGACGACGGCCTGAACGGGCGCATCGAGTTGCGCGGGCATCCGATCGACTATGTGGTAGAAGATCCCCTCCGATTTCCGCGTGTCGACGACTCGCACCGGATCGTCGCCGAAAAGGAGAATCCCTGTGTCACCGACTTGTCCACCGCTCTCAGCATAGAACGGCGTCTTGTCCAGAACGATGTGATGTACGGGTCCATCCTCCGTATCCACTGTGTTGGCCTCGAGCACCGCAGCATCGGGAGTCTCTAAGCTCTCATATCCAAGAAACCGGGTGGGCGCCAGCGCGGGGCCGTCGTCGTGCGATCGAGCCACGCCGATGTCCTTGAATTGCGACGCGGAGCGGGCACGATCGCGTTGCTCTTCCATCAGCGTCTCGAATCGATCCATGTCCACGGAGAGGCCGCGTTCGCGAGCCATGAGACGGGTCAGATCGATAGGAAAACCGTAGGTATCGTGCAGGAGAAAGGCGACCTCTCCGGGGAGCGTCCCGCCGCCCGAAGCTCCTACGAACGCATGCGTCAGCGCTGAGCGCCCGCGTGTTCCGTCGAAAGCTTTGCTGAGCAGATCGACGGCGCGCTGATCCGTTCCGAGTTTAGACTCGACGTCCTCCCCGTTGTCGCGGAGCATTTCGGCGTACGGCGCCAGCGTCTCAAAAAACACGATGCCCGCGTCGAGCGTTCGCAGGAACCCTTCCTCCTCTGCCCGAATGACGTCTTCGATGAGCCGCCGCTTCTGGTCCAGCTCCTTGAAGTACCCCCCCATTTTCGCGGCCAGCGGCTCGACGAGCTTGTGTAGAAAGGGCGATCGAAAACCGAGCACCTGGTAGCCGAAGCGGACGGCCCGCCGAAGGATCCGGCGGATGACATATCCCCTCCCCTCATTGCTTGGAAGCACCCCGTCGGCAACCGCAAACGCGATGGCGCGGATGTGATCGGCGACGACGCGCATCGCGATGCGGATCCGCTCCGGATCGTCCGAATCAATGTTGTCATACCCGTGGAGGCCGGCGATGGTCGACAAATCGGCCACCCGCTGCAGAATCGGAGCGAAGAGGTCGGTATCGTACGTGCTGATCGAGCTGTCAAGAGCCGCGACGACCCGTTCGAGGCCCATCCCCGTGTCGACGTGCTTGGCGCGTAGCGGCTGGAGCGCGCCTCCGGGCTGCGCATTGTACTGGATGAAGACCAGGTTCCAGATCTCGATGACTTGCGGATGGTCGGCGTTTACCAGTTCTCTACCGGGCTTCTCGCGGCGATCACTCTCCGGTCGAAGGTCGATGTGGATCTCAGAGCAGGGACCGGAAGGGCCCGTCTCACCCATCATCCAGAAGTTGTCTTTCGTCGATCCGAAAAGCACGTGGGAGGGATCGATGCCAGTCTCCGACTTCCACAGTTCGGCTGACTCCGTGTCGGGCGCAAGTCCCAAGCGATCGTCGCCTTCGTGGACCGTTGCGTACAGGCGTCCGGGCTCGAGTCCCCAACGGTCCACAAGCAGCTCCCATGCCCACGCGATGGCATCCTTCTTGAAATAGTCGCCGAAGCTCCAGTTGCCCAGCATCTCGAAGAAGGTGTGGTGATACGTGTCGTGCCCCACCTCCTCGAGGTCGTTGTGCTTTCCAGACACGCGCAGCACCTTCTGCGTGTCGGCGGCTCGGAGGTAGCTGCGGGTCCCCGTCCCAAGGAAGACGTCCTTGAACTGGTTCATTCCCGCATTCGTGAACAGAAGCGTCGGATCGTCGTGCGGATAGATGGGCGCACTCGGCACGATCGTATGGTCCTTCTCGGCGAAAAAGTCGAGGAAGTCCTGTCGTATCCGTTCTGAGGAGTTGGTATTCGGCATAAGAAAAAAGCCTGCTTCCATCTCGAAACAGGCCCCCGTTCGGCGTTCTTTCTACAGTCGGGCGAATTTACGGACTACGCCATCTATCGGCAACACGGCGGGCGGGCCGCGACAGAGAAGGACTCCCGGCGTCGACGAACCGCCAGGGCAGCTCGCGGGCGTCGGGCGCGTGCGCCTCATTCAACGCACGAGGGCCTACCGCTAGTCGGGGCTCGACGCCTGCAGATTTCGGATAGAGGACCAGCGGAGGTTTTCTCAAGTCGTGCCCGTTTAGCGATCCGTTTATCGCGAACGCACGTGTGAGTCGGCCGGGGCCCGCCGCAAGTCGGTCTACGCGACTCGTGGATTGAGTGCGCCGCCGCATGTGATCGACTCCCTCGAGCGGCTCGACGGCACGGATCAGGACGCAACCGAGGTAACCCGGCGGGCCGGCAACGACGTTGAGCAGCCAGTTTCCGAAGAAGACGGAGTAGATGAATGCCGCGCCGCGCGCGCCGAGCAATACCGCGCCCGTCGGCGACGTCCTCACCTCGCCCGACTCCGTTAGACGGACATGCCGGCCAAAGAAGGCCTCCTCGTCCATCCCGTACGCTTCGGTTTCAACGATCCGGCCGGCTACGCGCTCTTCTTCAACGTCGGAGACCAGGCGGCAACCTACCAAGTCCCGCGCAACGCGCTCGACAGGCCGCTCGAAGAACGATATCGGAAGCGACAAACCGTTCAAAGGTGAAATTTTTTTAGCACCAACGTAACCCCCGCCGATTTCCACTCGTCTCAGCGAGTGTAACAGCGACTATTCCGTAACACAGAGCTTTTAATTGCCATGAGCAACCCCAAGATGCGCACCCTGCTCCTTTGTTCGTTTCTCTTCGTCACGTCACTCGTGATTGCGAAGGCCGGCTTGACGTGGACTCGAGGGAACGATGAAGCCGAGGATAAGGTGGCGGCGCAGACCGAGAGTTCGGAGCACGTCGCCCATTTCGATCATATGAAACATCTCGACAAGCTGAAGGATAACGAGGCGAGGATAAGAGTGCATGCCGAGCGACTTGCGGAACGGATCGCCGGGATTGAGGTCGCGATTGAATCGAGCGACTTCGATTTCGACCACAACTTCGAGCACAACGGTGACGGCGAGCTGATGATCCGGAAGGAGTTCAAGGTGTCGGAGGGCGGCGAGCTGACCGTTAATGTCCCCGGAGCCGACGTCGAGGTAGTTTCGACTTCTTCCGACCGCGTCGAGGTGTTGGTTTTCCTCGATGCGCAGGACATGGACAAGGCGCGCAACTACTTCGAAGATCTCGAATTCGAGGTCGGGTCCAGTGGAAACAAGGTGTACGTCAAAGCCAGATCAGCCGATAAAGACCGCTGGGGTTGGAACCGTCACGGGCACGCGCAAATTCTCGTCCGTGCCTCTATTCCGCGCGTATTTGACGCCGACGTCTCGACGTCGGGCGGCGACATCAGCGTCGAGCAGCTCGAGGGTGTGTTGAATGTCGCGACCTCCGGAGGGGACATCCAGCTTGGTTCGATCGAAGGCCGCGAGATGAACGTCACGACGTCCGGCGGCGACATCGATGCCGGTCGTCTTGCAGGCGGCGTCGTGAAGCTGACCACGTCGGGCGGTGACATCGAGCTCGGCGCAGTCACGGGACCTGAAATTGTCGTGAGGACCTCCGGTGGCGACATCGACGCCGGCAAGCTTGACGGTGATCAGGTCGACGTCAGAACATCGGGCGGTGACATCGCTCTCGGCGGAGTGACGGGTCGCTCGATCGTCAAAA
Organism: Rhodothermales bacterium; assembly: GCA_035512315.1. Classification (GTDB taxonomy): domain Bacteria; phylum Bacteroidota; class Rhodothermia; order Rhodothermales; family DATKEJ01; genus DATKEJ01. The sequence goes on from DATKEJ010000227.1 coordinate 4,309, forward strand.
CTTCAGGCGGGGATATCGAAATCGGCGCCATGGACGGCGAGCTCGATGCATCGACGTCGGGCGGCGACATCGAGGTCAGGATGCTGAGGTCTGCATCGCTCTCCCTCTCCACGACCGGTGGAAGCATCGAGATTCTCGGACCCTCTGACCTGGCCGCCAACGTGGACCTCAGGGCTTCTGAAGTCGTCGTAGAAGGCAGTGTCAAGATTCAGGGCACCGTCAAGAAAGACAAGGTCGACGGACAGCTAAACGGCGGCGGACCCACAATTTCGGCCGTCTCGAGCGGCGGTGAGGTGCTGCTGGCGTTGAACCAGTAGATAACTTCAAATACCAAACTTCAAATACCAAACTTCAAATACAACGAGCCCATGTTTGGTATTTGAAGTTTGGTATTTGGAATTCGTTACCTCCCCTCAAACAGATCCCTCCCCTCAACCAACGCCTTCATCTTCCGATCAGCGATTGACCGCTTCAGCATCCAGAAGCCGCAGTCGGGGTGGACGTACTTGATCCGATCCTCGCCAAGGACCTTAGCCGCATCCTCGATCCTGCGAGCGACCCGTTCCGGACTCTCCACTACGGTCGTCTTGATGTCGATGACCCCCAATCCGACGCCGATTTCCGGCCTCAATTCCTTCAGGTATTCCAGTTCCTCGTATCCGCGGAACGCGAACTCGAGCACCATGTGGTCGACGTGCAGGGCGTTCATATAGTCGAGCAGATTCGCCCAGGTCCCTTTTTGAATCGATTGCCCTCCGTAGTTGCCGAAGCACATGTGCACCGCCGGGGTCTTCTGGACGCGATCCAGTACGAGATTGAGT
>DATKEJ010000228.1:0-11082 GCA_035512315.1 Rhodothermales bacterium
GTTCTTCGGGCAGGCCGACACCACGAAGCATATCGCTTACTAAGAGGGACGTTGGGCTTTGGCCTGCCCCTACGGAGACCGTACGCTACCTCGCCGGACCCCGCACTCCGCACTCCGGACACATTACCCCAGCGTCACCTCAACGAGATGCGGATAATACTCCTCAAACTCGATGTACGTGATGTACAGCACGCGCCCGCCGTTCTCCGAAATCTCCGGATGCTCCTTCCCGGCGTACACCAGTCGCGGATACGGCGGCGGGTTTTCGGGTGGATGGACCCGCCACAAAAGGACGTCGTCCGACCACGGTCCCCACGGCGTCGGGGACGTGCGGCCGACGATGTCGCCCGTCAACCCCAGCGAATGGACGGCTAGATACCCGCCGAGGTGCGAATTGTACGACACTGACATTTCGTTGGGCATGTTCTCGAAGACGGGCGCGGCGTCGTAGACATCCTTCGACCAGTTCTTCTCGGACCCGGCGAAATACTCGTACCGCGACAGATCCTCGATGTCCTCCCGTCGAACGCGCGCCAGGTAGGCTCGATGCATGTGGTCGGATCCTTGGAGGCTTCCATATAGATAGAGGCAATCTTCGCCCGGCTCGTTCAGCACGGCCGCTGCGAACTGAGGCTGATCGGACGGCCAAAGGAGCGAATCCCCTTTGTGTTTGATGCGGGTGAACTTCCAGTCCTCTCGTGAGCCGACCGCGAGTCCGGTGCCGACCACTTCAAATCCGACCGGAAACGGATCGCCTCCCTTTTCATGCATGAGCACCTTCATCCAGAAGAGATAAAGCTTGTCCGCGAGGAGGCATCCGTTCATGCACCAGATGCGATCCTTGTCGCGATCCTCGCTCGGGAGGGCAGGGACGAGCTGCTTGAGCGTACCGTCGTTGTTGAGGATGTATTCGAAGTCGGTCAAGCCGTGGCGGCCGGTGCGGTTGCGGAGGATCAGTCCGGTGTTGGTGATCATGTCGTCGAAAGGACCCTTCCCGGCCATGTCCGTCCCGCCGACCGGCTCGCCGAAAATGTACCAGAGGCTCTCGGGCGGCCGCTCCCCGATCAGGGTGTCGCCGAAATACCAGAGCGCCTCACCGTCGCCGAGCGGGATGGAGTAGGCGCCGTCCTGCCCGACCATGCGGTGCAGATTGTCGACGAATTGGGGGCCGAGGTCGCGGGCGGAGGAGACCGACAACGGTTTCATCTGTAGGATGTCGTTTGATTCGTGGTGACGTCGCGGGCAAGATGGCGTGACGATACCAAACATCAAATACCAAATACCAAACTGGTCCGAAGTCAGAAGTCAGAAGTCCGACCCGACCGCAAAGGGGTCCGTAGAGGCAAGGCCAGAGCCCACCGGCCATGTTTCGTTTGGCGCAACTGTCGGCGCGTCGGCCTGCCCGTCCTTGAGCGCGAGCAAACGTACCGTGGAGCCTACCCCGAGCGAGCGAGCACGAAAGCCAGTCGTAGGTACGCGCCTGAATCGAGCGACGAGGGATAGGGGCAGGGCAGAACCCACCGGCCATGTTTCGCCCGGGACAATCGATGCGGCGTCGGCCTGCCCGAAAGGCCGTCATCGAGTGGGTCTGGCGTTCGAACCAACGCTCGGCGCGGGCACTCCCAACAATGATGATTCCTCACGGGGCCCCAACATCCACCATCCGGATCGAATAGCTGCCGGCTACAACCCTTCCAACAGCTCGGTACGTAGTCTCCGCAATTCTCAGGTGTTCGAAGATGATGTGACGTCCGTCGGGATGCCAAGACGGAGCCCCGACGCGAAACTCCGGATTATCTCCTCGGCCCCACTTTGAGGCATCATCACGAATTATGAGTCTCAGGCCGGAACCATCCGAATTGCAGATCCAAATACCTCGGGCCCAGAAGGTGATGCGCTTTCCGTCAAGCGAGACTTGAGGACCCCGAACTTGATCGGGGATTCCCGTTATAGTGTCAAGGCGGGCTGTAGGCCAATCGTAAACGAGGAAAGCATCAATTCTCCCTAGACTTGCGAAAAGTCTTCCGTCGGGAAACCAATCGGGCATACCTCCCAGGAACAGTCTGGGCCCGACTTCCCCATCGGAAGTCACCGTGGCAATCCCCGCGGTGTGCTCGTCACCCGTTTCAACATAGTGGGCGATCGTGCCGCCGTCTGGACTCCAAGATGGATCCAGCCTCCCACCGCCATGCGTAAGTTGAAATAGGCTGTCGCCTTCACGGGTGATCTTGCCCAGATTGTGACCACTCGATGCGAAGACGAGCCATCGACTATCCGGCGACCAGTCGAATTGAATTCCCTGCACGAGAAACCGCACTTCGGAGCTCGCGAGATCCCGCAGGTAGATCGAACCTCCAAGGGTCCCGTCAAACCATCGGTATGCAAGTGTTTTGCCATCGGGGCTGATACGAGGATAGGCATTGAACTGGAGTACGGGCGTATCGTCATCCCCCTCCACATGCTGTTCCGTACCAGGGATCGGCTCGCCAAGAGAGAGGTCGTCGTTATCGTCAGAAAAGAGATCGCACGACACTGCTGTCGCCGAAAGCAGGATCGCGACTAATACGCCAAGCCGTTTCATTCTCACAAGCCACGCCGGATGGTCATCGTGACAGCCTCGCGCTGAAACAATCGGAAATCCCAATTGTTCAGATAACAAATATTGCTATTTTTTGTTAGTGGTTTCGCGCGGCATGCTACAACCTGATAGAACTACTCATGAACGTATCCATCACCTCATCCTTGGAGGCCCTGGTCAAGAGACTCGTCAAGTCGGGCCGCTACGGCTCCGCCAGCGAAGTCGTTCGTGACGGGCTTCGGCTCATTCAGGAGCGAGAGCAGTTCCGCGAAGTGAAGCTCGAGGAGCTACGCAGACTTGTGAGAGAAGGACGGGAGAGCGGTCCTGCCACTTCGTGGGATGTTGAGGACTTCAAGCGTGAGGCAAAAGCGCGTCGGGAGAGGCGCGCCTCGAAGTAGACATCATGTCGGCTCTGATCACGCCGAGGGCGCGTCGCGACTTACTCGAGATTTGGGAGTACATCGCAGTCGACAGTGAGAGAGAAGCCGACGCCTTGGCCGACGAGTTTGGCGGGGTATTCTCACTCATTGACGATAATCCTCACATGGGAAGGGCGCGCAACGAGATCCAGGAGAGCCTGCGGAGCTTCCCCCTCCGTTCGTACGTGATCTTCTACACTTCCGCAGAGGAAGGAATCGAGGTCATTCGGGTGCTGCACGCAAGGCAGGATGTCGAGGAGTCGTTCGATAGTTGAATCTTCGGATATCTATTTGTTGCCCTCGTTGCCCCAGGCTGAAGCCTGGAGTGACTGGCCATGCCCTTGGTACAAGTCGCCCCTTTGTGCCTTGTCTTTCCGCGTCTTCGTGCCTTTGTGAGAGAAACCCAGCACACGACCCATCAATCGGGTGACGGGCGCTCACCGCGAAAAACCCAACGTCACCGTCCTAATCTCCCCCGGCCCCAGGTCAACCGTCACCCCGTCAATCGACACCACCTCCGACCCGATCACCGCCGTCGCCGGCTCGTCGACGCTCGTATTCATGAGTCGTAGTTCCACCTTAGACTCACGTGGACGAAGCGACAGCAGAACCACATTCTCCCCATCCACCGTCAGATACGACTTCTCCGGCGTCGCAGACCGCAGCCACGTGTACCGGCCCGCCACCGGGACGCTCTGCTCCCAGCCGAAACGCGCCGCGACGTTCGAATCGAAACCACCCGCTCTTTCACGGACCGCAAAACGAAACTCCAGCGAGCCCTCCTTGCGCTCCCAACGATTCCAGTCCTCGGGGAAGTTGTTCGTCAGATTGGCGTAAATCACCGGACGACCCGCATCATCCACTCGCACCCGCGCCACGCGAGCGTCAACACTGACCCAGGCGACGGATCGGTCACCATCGGTCAGTGAAATCCCGCGGCGGACGCCGAACGCGTCGTGCTCGATGCCGGGCAGTTTGTCCTTGTCGGGATCCAGAAACCCGCCCGCGAGATCGACGCGGGGTTCAGCATCCGGGACGTTGAAGGAAAATGCAAGCGAGTAGTCCTGCACGATAACGGTCTCCGGGAGCTGCTCGAGATCGACCGTTTGGCGGACGTCGATATAGTCGAGATCGGTCCACAGGCTGACGTCCGTCGCGCGGAATAGGCCGCCGTCGCGGATTGTCCGCAGCACCAGGCGAGCCGGACGCTCATCGATCACCTCCACCGGTAATGGCGCCCCCGTCACCGCCTCGAATCCCATCGAAAAAAGGGAGTCGGCCCAGACAGGGGTAGCAAAGAGGCCGTCGGTCAGGACATCCCCTGATGTTTTGGACACGATCCTCCGGATGCCCGTCAAGCAGTCGGCTTCGATCCGGTAGAAGCCGTTCTCGATGGAGCAGCCGTCCTTGACCAGATCGGTTGCAGGATCGGCGCTCGGGTCGCCGCGGACGAGCCGGATCTTCTTGTATCCGAGGGGCGGGATGTCCTCCACAACCACCCGGAGCGTATATCCCGAAAAGCTCGCCGGCAGCTCGTCGCCTGTTTCCATGTCGAGCATCCGGTACGCGTGCGGATGCTCCCGCGTGAACTCGAACTCGACGGCGGCATCTCGCGCCCAGTTCAGCGGATTGAATAGAAAGAGCCCCTCGCCTTCGAAACTCTCCTCGGGCACCGACAATTTGTACAGCGCGCGCTCCAGCACCTCCACCGTTTCGAGCCGCGCCGTCTCGACATAATCCTCGCGGTAGTCCATCGCGAGGATGTTGTCACGAGGCGAGGAGTAGCCGTACTCCAGTCCCGAACCGTGCCCGCTGAAATGAAGGAGGCTGCGGTACGCTTTGTCGACGCGGTCGGACAGCGGCTCGTGCTTTGGATCCAGCATCCAGGCGATCGTCGCGGCCTTCTCGGCGGAAGGGAGGTTGTTCTGCGACCATCGCTCGCGGACCATCCGGGAGGCCTCGCCCTGATAAAGGACATCCCAGCTCGACGTCCAGTCCCCCCGCAACACTGGCACATCATCCCCGTAGCGCGCCGCGAATGCCTCACCGAACCGCTCGATGGTGCTGATGACAAACCGTGGATACGCGTATTTCGTGTTCCAGAGAAGCGCATTCGGACCGGCATTCAATGGAATCGGTCCGTTATCTGCAAACGTGTGGATCGCCAGCACGAGGTCGTAATCCGACCCCTGCGCCCGGAGGCGATGCAGCCGCTCCCAGAGCTTGTACTCGGTGGCGGAGAGCCCCTTTTCCAGTCCCAGGGACTGCCCCTCGTTGTACGCCTCATTGCGGTAAGTCAGGACGCGTCCTCCGCCGGGACCCTCCCACTGGAACACCTTCGGAAGCGCCTGCTGCAGCGCGTATCCGCCGTACACTTCGTTGATGCCGGTCGCGAGGAAGTCGACCCTGTGCGACGACAGCGCCTGCGGGACGATCCACGACATCCCCGGCGTGTCATTGTAGACGGCGGAGGAGGTCGAAATCCCGTACTCCGCACGGTAGCGCTCCATCGCGTCGAAGGCGCGGTAGAACTCCTCGTTGCTGACCCATCCCGTGTACGGATTCGAGTAAATGGGAGAAATGCCGATGCGGCCGGATCGGATGAGATCGATGAGCTGTTCGAAACGCCCCTTGGGACGTCCAAGCTCGTACTGTTCGAGCTGCCAGACCGTCTCGATCGTCCACCGGAACGTCGAGTCGGCCTCGCAACGCGCGATCACATCGTCGAGAGTGCGGAGGTGGCGCTCCTTGACGACCGGCTGGATGTTCGTGTAACCGATGTCGGTGTGAGACATCATCGCCAGATGGATCTCGTAGCGCGGCTGCGGCGCGAGCCACGCCCTCGAAACCTGGGCGGATGCGCCGAGGGTCAATCCGACCGTCGCCTCGACGCTATCCGAGACCGCCGGCAACCAGATCGGATGGCGGGTCACGCCGAATCGCACGCCGGTAATCGTCGCTTCCTCGGCCTCCTCGCCGTATCGGATGGTCACGCGCCCGTCGGATGGCTCCGGACTGGGCGAATCGACCACGAGATCGAACCGCTGGAGGAGGGAGTCCTCTGATCCCGCGAAATAGAAGGTGGATTCGAGGGTGAACTTCGTTTGGGTCGGTTCGCTCGGGACGATCACCCGGATGCCGGACACGTCCTCGTCCCCCGCCAACCGCGCAAAGAATCCCCACTGCCAGCGGAGGCTTCCGAAAAAGTCGGGCGCCTCGTTGGCGTGCGTCTGCATCACCTTGATGAGGAGCGCGTTGCGTCCCTCGCGGAGGTCGAGGCGGATAGAGTCCGTCTCGGCGACGGCATTCCGGCTCGCGGGATTGTAGAAGACCGGATCGCCGTTCAGGACGACCTTGAGGCCACTGTTGCTGCCGGTCCGGAGCGTGACGGACTGCGCCCGGTCGCTGTCCAGATACGTGAACGCGTACGCCGCCCGTGCTTTCCAGATCTGCTCGGGGGCATCTGAGGGAAGGCCCCAGGCGACGACATCCAGGAAGTCGAGGTATCCGCCGGCATCGACGGATGCTTCCTCCCAGGCGACTTGGCCTCCTTGGACGAGCGGCGACACCAGCGACTCACCGGCCGTCGGGCGGATCGCCTCCTCCCCGATCGGATCAAAATCGCGCGGTTCGCCGAAGCCAAAGGTGCCGAGGTCGAAAGGTCCGTTGACGACCCATGCGGGGATTGTGCCGTTGTCTTCCAATTCGAACGTGACACCCTCTTGGGCCAATGATGCGGATGTCCAGGCCAGAAGAGCGACCAGGAAGAGCGATATTGCCGATTTCGAGCTCATTCGTCCTTTGCACCAGGCGTCATTCCCGCGAAGCCTGCGCCCGCGCAGGCGGACGGCGCGAATCCAGAAAAACGGAGGTTACAACCTTGTCGATTGTGTAGCCATGATTTCTTTTGCTTCGCCCCGCTCGCTATTCCGTGCAGGCTGCCGGACATGCCTGGCGGCATGTCCCTACCCTGCGGGCACGGGTAAGATGCCCCCAGGGCATCCGAAATGCTTGACGACGTTCTGGACCTCAAGTGCCAGGGCGGGCGCCGGTTCGACGAACCGACCGGATTCGGTTGAGTAGTACAAGCATCCAACCTCGTCCGGCGGGCGCGACTCCATGAAGCTTTCGGCTTTGTCGAGTTCCTTAGTCCAACGCGTCTTAGTCTCGACCGGATCGATCGGAGCTACAAGATCGAGCCTGTCAAAGTCTTCCGGTCGATAACGCCCTCGGCGACGCAGCATTTCGAGGAGTGACACTGGTGAGAATCCCGGATCCTTGTCGACAGCCGCCCAGACGAGAGGCCCCAGAGACAGGACGTGGTCGAGCACATACAGCGCGTCTACGAAGTCACGGGGCTCGTTGCGCCCGGCGAGCGCAATGATCTTGCTCGTAGCAAGGTCTATTTCGTGAAGGGAATAGCCTCCGATTTCGTGCTGTACGACCGGCATAAATCGCCACGCCGATTCCCGTGCCCAATCGATCAGGGTTGACTCGTTGTTCTTTCCGACGAGCGCACGGATAAAGCCTGGCTGGCTTATTTGCGTTGCCACGGTGTAGTCGTCTTCTTCAAGGGTCCTCCGGTCCCTCGCGAAGGCCTCGGCTACAAGCTCGACGGAGTCATGAAAAATATCCAGATCGCGGCTGAACCGCGTTGAGTTGGGACTGAAATGGAGGGCGGTGGCGCCGGCGATGTAGCTGTCCGGCGCCCGGTTTGGCGCCAGCAGCGCCAACAGAGATCGTTGGAACGGAGTTAGCGGCATAACCGGTGTGCCGCCCGCCACGCCTCGAGATTCCCATTCTTCATCAAGGTTCGCGCAACCCATTCCACATCGTTCTTGCCGATGGCCAGATCGGCAGGGGATGACCAGAAGCAGGTAGCGTGGTACTTACGAAAGAGCCGCCTGGCTTCGCGGACTTTAACCATGCTTCGCGCCGTTTCGGTGTCAAGCGTTCTCCTGCTTCGACATCCCCCGCGACGACCGATTTCGGAGAGGTATGATCTTATTTTTTCGTTCATCTCCTATTATAAGCCGCTTACGTTCGAAAGATTCAGAAGTCGACCGAGGACGTCGGGCTTGGCCTACCTACGGAACTGGATCCCGGATCAAGTCCGGGATGACAGTTCCCCCGGGAAAACGCCCGCGGGGGTCCATCTTCCATTTGCCATCTGCCATCTGCCATCTTCCATCTGCCATCTTCCATCTTCCCTACCCCTTCAACCCACTCATGGTGAACCCTTTGATAAAGTACCGCTGGAAGAAAAAGAAAATCGCGACCATCGGGATCATCATCAGGATCGACGCCGCCATCAATATCCCCCACTCGGTCGAGTGCTGGCCGACGAAGAGGGCAAGGCCCAGCGCCAGGGTATTCTTCGACTGTTCGGAGAGGTAAATCAGGGGCCCGAGGAAGTCGTTCCAGGCGAACATGAACGTCAGAATCGCCACCGTGATCAGCGCCGGACGCGCAAGCGGCATCGCAATCGTGCGGTAGATCCGGAACTCGGAGCAGCCGTCGATCCGTGCGGCGTCGAAGAGCTCTTTGGGAATCCCCAGGAAGAACTGCCGCAACAGGAAGATGTTGAACGCGCCTCCCCCCAGCCACGCTGGGACGATCAGGGGCTTGTACGTGTTCAGCCAGTGCAGCTCCTTGAAGATGACGAAGAGCGGCACCATGATCACGTGCAGCGGCAGCATCATCGTGGCGACCACGAACAGGAAGAGCTTGTCGCGACCCGGCCATTTGAGGCACGCGAACGCGTAGGCGACCAGCGAGCTGCTGAGAACCGTCCCCAGGATGGTGAAGACCGTGATGAACGTGGTGTTGCGGAGGTAGGCCAGGAACGGCATCCGCTCGAAGACTTCAGCGTAGTTGTCCCACCGAATGTCCTTCGGGATGAACCGCGGCGGCACAGCGAAAATCTCCTCGTCGCCCTTGAGCGAGGCCGACACCATCCAGAGAAACGGCAGCATCAGCCCGGCCGCGATGGCGATGAGCAAGGCGTACGCGAGCACGCGTTTGACTCGCTTGCGGGTGACGTGGGATCCGACCTCCATCGCCTATCCCTCCCCCGTGTAATGCACCCACTTCTTCCCGAGCTGGAATTGGAAGAGCGTGATCACGAGCGTGATGACGAGCAGGATCCAGGCCATCGCCGAGGCGTACCCCATCTCGTAGTCGTCGAACGCTTTGAAGTAGAGGTACAGATTGTAGAAGAGCGTGGAGTTCAACGGACCGCCCTTCGTCATGACGTACGCCTCCGTGAACACCTGCAGCGAGAAGATGACCTCGAGGACCGTCCACAGGAAGATCACCGGCGACAGCATCGGCAGCGTGACATGCTTGAACCGAGCCCACGCTCCCCCGCCGTCGATGTCGACCGCCTCGTAGAGCTGTTCGGGAATCCCTTGAAGCGCCGCGAGGAAGACGATCATCCGGGCGCCGCCGATCGACCAGAGTCCCATGAGCGCGAGTCCGGGCTTCGACCACTCCGTGCTCTGAAGCCACAGAGGACCCGGAATCCCAACCCATCCCAGCGCGGTGTTCACGAGACCGAACTGGGGATTGAACATCCAGAGCCAGATCACCGACAGCACGACCCCCGTGATGATCGACGGCAGGAAGAAGATCGTCCGGAAAATCTTGATGCCTTTCAACGCCTGATTCGCCAGGATGGCGAGGATGAGGGAGCCGCCGACCGCGAGCGGAATCCGTAGGGCGGTATAAACCAAAGTATTCCAGATGGATATGCCGAAATATGGATCGTCGAAAAGCAGCGTCGTATAGTTCTCCAAGCCGATATACTGGGGTACGCGAAGGACGTCGTAACGGGAGACGCTGTAGTAGAGGGACATCCCGATGGGATACAGCCCGAACGCGAGGAATCCGATCAGCCAGGGGGACAGAAACGCGTACCCGGTGGCCGCTTCTCGGAGCCGTTTGATGCGGGGAGTCGTCACGCCGCGTCACTCCTCGAGAAAAGCCATGTGCTCGCGCACGTACTCATCGTAGTCCACAGAGCGATTGAGCGACTCCTGCACCTGTGTTTCTGCCTGGGCGAAGGCGGCCTTCGGCGATTGCTGCCCATAGACGCTGCGCTCCAGAGCATTGTAGAACTCGCGCCAGAAGACGCCGTGCGCGAGCGGTACCACCAGCGGCGAATGCGCGAATTCCATTTGGCGTACGAAAACTTCGATCTCCGGCGAGACGATAAACGAGGAGTCCGTAGCCGCCTTCCGGTTTGCCGGAAAGAGATCGTCGTCTCGGGCCGCGAGCTCCTCGAGCTGAATGTCGGCCCGCGTCGCGAAACGCATGAAGTCCCATGCGGCGCGCGGATTGGAAGCGCCTCGCGGAATCCCGAGCCACCAGCTTCCGGCCATCGATGCGGTTGGATATCCCTCGAACGAGGGCGTCTCGACGACGCCGTATTTCATGTCGGGCCGGTATCGCCCGATCAAATCCAGAAAGCTCATGTCGAGTACCATCATCGCGATCTTTCCGGTCAGGAATCCGTGCTGCTCGCCGGTTCCCAACCCGCCGATGAAGGCGTGGACGGTCTGGAAGTCGTAGTCGCGGTAGTAGTCCATCGTCCACTCGACCGCGCGCAGGACCTCGGGCGAGTCCATGTCAACCACCTTCCCGTCATTCGACAGATATTGGGCGCCGAGCTGCCACGACTGCAGGGCGGCGATCGACAAATTGCCCAGGATGCCCGCGTGCCCGCCGCTGAATGGCGGCAGGAAGCCGGCGACGAGCATCCGACCCCGGTCGTCGTAGCGGGTGATCACTTTCGAGTATTCGCGCACCTCGTTCCACGATTGTGGCGGGCGGTCAGGGTTCAGCCCGGCCTCGGCCAGCATCGCCCTGTTGTAGAAGAACGCGTAGGATGCTGTATTGGCCGGAAGAGCGAACGTTCTGTCCATCCACGTGACCTCCTCCACGAGCGCCGGGAAGAAGACGTCCATGTCGAATCCGGTGTCATCGATCAGGTCGTCAATCGGCCTTAGGGCCATCCGGGACGCCCATCGGACCACCGGCACGAACTGGCTGACGACGTCGGGGGGATCTCCAGACAGGACGGCG
>DATKEJ010000229.1:0-12567 GCA_035512315.1 Rhodothermales bacterium
GATTTCATGCGCGCCACACTGGCCGTTTCGTGACCTGTATTCACACGCCCGACGAATTCCTCGATCTTCTTCGGCTTGTTGCCGACGGCCGCGATGACGGTGGGGGATTCAATTAGTCGTGGCATTGGGAATCGCAGGTTGAAACGTCCGTACTTGATGAAACCTGGAACTTGGAACTTGGAACCTGAACGCTTTGGAACCTCGAACCTCGAACTTCGAACCGTTATTGGACGAGACGATCGTAGATGCTCGACCGTGATGGATCGATGTTGAGAAGGATGCCGTAAGCGTCGGAGCTTTGGTTCGAATCGTTGAATACACCAACCAACTCCTGGTTCTTGGTTGCAAGAAACAGGTCGACCACGTACTGATTCGACACCTCACTTAGAACGTCCTGGAGCTTATGAAGCGCCCCCAGACAGGCGTCGCGGGCCGATTGAGGATCGGTCACGAAGTGGTCGAGGCACCCGTAATGATAATCGAACGACGCGAGTCGCACGCGCTCGAGCCTCGGATCGAGCAGCTGCTGGATGAGCGTCCCTCGTGTTCGCTCGCTTCCGACGGTCCATCCGGCCCCGGATGCGGGCGCGAGGTTTGCGATCTTGCGTGCCTGCTCGAAGTGCGGCGTCCCGGCAAGCGGCCCGAACGAGTCGTAGTCGTATCCGAGAAGCAGAAACGCATAGAAATCCAGCACCGACGTCAATCCGTCGAAGCGATCCATGTCATGGATGAGACTCTGGTTCGGTTCAAATCCGAAGACCCAGTCTCCATCCGCGATCTGCGTCACCACGGTCGTTTGGATCGTTCCGTAGATCGGCCGCTGCACGCCGACGCTGAGCTGGGCCCGGAACGAGTTGAAACCCTCGGTCGAGGCGCTGAGAATCGTGATCTCGAGCTCGCATCGAATCCGCTCCTCGCGTCGGTACCGGTCTTTCGTCCACGCCCGGCCGTTGAGGTACTCCTGAATCTTCGGCTTCAGCTCCTCGACATACTGCACCTGATCCGACTGGCCGACTGCGCTTCTGTCAATGCGGACGTTGCACTGCAACTCCTGGGCGAGACCGGGTCGCCCGATGCTCACAAGGATAATGACGAGCCCCAGCGCCCGCGGAAGGTTATGAATCGCCGCTCTCAAGTGTCTATTGGATGATCCGAATCACTGGATGTCGGTCCATTGCATGTTCATGGCGCTTATTACCGGACTTGCCGCCTTCAGTTTCACGGCGACCGCGGCCGCGACGCTATTCGCTCAGTCGATTGACATGGGAGGTCGCGGGCTCGCACTCGGAAACGCAGCGATTACGGCCGCACCGTTTCCCTACGAGCCCGTTAACCCGGCCGCGCGGGGCGCCTCCACGTCGATCGGCGCCGTGTTCTCTTTCGGACAGGCGCACGGATTGCAGGAACTGCGGTATCGGTCGCTGGTGCTCGCTGCTCCGATGGGTCCCGTCCACGCCGGCGTTACGCTCGAGACGTTCGGATTCGATGCGTATCGGCGAACGACCGGCAGCCTCGTCGCATCCGTGTCTGTCATTTCGGATGCTTGGATCGGCGCACGAATTACCGCCCGGAACGTCGCCTTTGCAGGCTATGACGGCAGGTCCGCTGTAGGCATCTCGGCCGGCTGGGTGGTGACGGCGAGCGACCGCCTCGTAGTCGGCGGCGCGTGGCGTCACATCGGCTCGGCTCTGGAGCCGGCCGCCAGGATGCTGCCGCAGGAGATTTCGTTTGGATTCGAGGTGGTCGCTTCTCCGGATGTCAGGTTGCTCGGCGCGATCGCCAGTGAAACGGGCTCGGACGCCGATCTGAGGGCGGGGGTTGAGATCAACTTGACCAGCGCCGTAGCCGTCCGCGCCGGCTCGGGAACGAGCCCCGACAGGATGTCCTTCGGGTTCGGACTGACCATCGATCCCGGATCACTTGATGTCGGGGTCAGTCTGCATCCCATCCTCGGCCCAAGCGCGGCCCTGTCCCTTTCGCTGGAATGATCCGAGGCCTGGCGTTCGTATTGGTTGCCTTGGTCGCTAATGAGATGCGGGGACAGGGTCTCGGCGCGGAGAGTTTGTCGGACACGTCCGCTATGCAGTTGGAGACCGTTGCCGAAGACCTGGTCGAGCCCGAGCCTGACCCAACGGAGGATCGCGCCACGAGGGCGACGTGGACCACCTCGACGCGATACGCATTCGAGCGAAGCGCTGGGTACGCCTCGAATGCGTTTGCCGGTCCGCCTCTCGCCGTTCGATCTCGGCTGCGCGCCAGGCTGGGCAGTCACGTGGCAGTCGTGCTGGTGGCAGATCATGACGCAGGTGAACCCGTAGAATTTCCACGGCGAGTTGTCGATTTCACAGCCTGGGCGGTGACACTCTCCGGGTTGGGTCCACTGCGAGAGGTCGTTCTGGGCGCCATCCGGCCCAGGTTTGGATTGGGACTCTCGATCTGGAGCGGGCAGCGTATGACGCGGCCTGCATCGAATCCGTCTTCATTTCTCAGGCCGTCCGCCTCGGTTCGGGCGAACGGAAGCGCATATGAAGCGGAGGCCCTGAACGGTCTGGGGCTCGATCTGCGACTGACCTCCGGGCTGCGGATTGTGGGGTTCGCCGCCCGAATGACGCGCGACGCCAATGTCGACGAGACCGGTGCCGTCACCAGCATGTCGACGACGGGCCTGCATCGAAACGACCGCGAGCTCGAATCCGACGATAGGCTTACGGGCGCTCTGGTTGGAGCCAGCATCATCTTTGACTCTCGCCCACTGGCTGCCGGTATCTTCATCGGCGCCGGCTCGACGAGTCTCCCCATCGGCCCTGGCGAGCGTCCGTTTCAACGCCATCGGTTCACGGGCGACCGGTTGAGGGGAGGGTCGTTCCATTTGGCCGTTGCGTTTGGGCGGGTGTTCCGTGCCGCGGGTGAGATCGCAGTCGACGACGATGGAACACCGGCAGGCCTCCTCGTCGCCCGCGCAAGAGCGGCCCGGGGACTGCAGCTGATTGGCACCTGGCGCGAATATCCGCCTCGTTTCAACGGACTGGTCGGGTCTCCGCCCGGGGCTACGGCCACGGGCAACGAGAGCGGGTGGACCGCGGCGATCGAGGCGACGTCGGGACCGCATCGTGTGAGGGTTTTTCGAGACTTGTATAGAAGACCATGGCTACAGTCCAACTCGTACCGGCCCTCCGTCAACTCAGACTGGGGGTTTGAGGCCAACAGAGAATTTGACGTCGTGCGGCTTGTGGTGCGATACAACTCGAGGGTGACGAATGGTGAAAGCCGGAGCGCTCAGCCCGGGTCGGCGCCGTACAGGCGGCGGGGGCGGCTTCGAGTTCGCGCCGAGTTTCTGAAGAATCGTTCTCTTCGGCCGAGTCTCGACCTCGTTTTCGTAGGCTGGCGCGACGACGAGACGGAAACGGGGCAGGGGATCGGCCAGCGCTTGGTTTGGAGCGCGACCTCCAGGGTCGCCGTGACGTTGGGCACAGTCTTCTTCAAATCCGACTCCGGAAGCTCAGGCGTCTATCTCTATGAACCCGACCTGCCGCACTACCTGGCCGTTCCGCTCCTCTCCGGTTCAGGGCAGCGAGTCTACGCCATCCTGACGCTGTCACTGTCGCGTTTGACGACGATCTGGGTCAAGGGTGCGGCGACGAGGTACGACGAAAAGCGGGTCATCGGGTCGGGGGTCGATCGCGTCACGGCGAGTCAGTTGCGCTCCCTTTCGTTCGCCCTTCGGTTTCGGATCTGATCGAGGGACGTCAGAAATGGCGGAAACCTTCGACCATCAGTGGGCGCAGCGCACCGTCCGGCATCTCGATCTCAGGGTCCCCGTCGCCGGGAAGACACGCACCTATGATCCTGAAGTCGCCTTCAACCGCGCGCAGGTCGTCTGCGACGTCAGGGGAAATGGTGAAGAGAAGCTCGTATTCCTCGCCTCCATAGAGCGCGTAGTCAAGAGGATTTTCATCGAGAGAAGCTGCCGCCGCCCTCGTTCGATCGTCCATAGGAACGTCAGCGGAGGTGATGCGCGCGCTGCATCCACTTTGGGCACAGATATGGCGAACCTCGGATGCGAGGCCGTCCGAGACGTCGATCATCGCCGACGGGTGAATTCCGGCCGAGCGGAGTCGATCGATGCTGTCCGTTCTCGCTTCCGGCCGCAGGTGGCGCTGAATGACGAAGAGGTGAGGGGTAAGGTCAGGCTGATACCCGGGGCCTGCCGAGAGCATCTGTTCCTTGTTGTGCTGGAGGATCCGGAGGCCGGCGTACGAGCCCCCGAAGGTGCCGGTGACGCAGATCAGGTCAGACGGCATCGCGCCGTTTCTGAAAACAATCGCGTCCGGTTCAGCGTGGCCGACGAGGGTAACCGATATCACCAGTTTTTGAGCGCCCGAAATGTCGCCGCCCACGACGTCGAGTCCGTAGCGCTCGGCCGCCTCCACGATGCCGTCGTAGAGCGAGTCGATCATCTCCACCGACACGGAGTTCGGGATCCCGAGAGAGACGAGTGCAGCGTCCGGGATAGCGTACATGGCCGCGACGTCGCTGATGTTGGTGGTTATCGCCTTGTACCCGAGATGCCGCATGGGCGTGTACGTGCGGTCGAAATGCACGTGCTCCACTAGCAGATCGGTCGTCAGGACTTGCCTCGTACCCTCCGGGAGCTCCAGTACGGCAGCATCATCGCCGATACCGTGCCGCGTGGAGGGGGAACGAGGGCTGCCGATCCGCGTGCGGATGCGGTCGATGAGCCCAAACTCTCCGAGAGTCGAGATCGGTGTGAACCTCGTGGCGTCGGAACCGTCCGTCATGGCGTCAGGAATCTGCGGGATCGCTGGGCAGTGACAGCGAGCCCTGAAGGGCGCGGCTGCGTGCGCCTGTTACCGACGGCATGCCGGTCGGCACTTCGTTTACGAACTCGTGGGCAAGGACGGCAAAGCAGAGCGCCTCCTTCACGTCGGTCCGGATGCCGAAGTCGTCAATCGGTTTGACGTCTACGCCGTCGAGCTCCTGGCGAAGCATCGACATCAAAGTCGGGTTGAGCGTTCCCCCGCCCGCCGCGATGACGACGTCCGGCCGCCGGTCCAACGGATTCCATCGTCGCATCGCATCCGCTATCGACCGCGCAGACAGCCAAGTGACGGACGAGATGACGGTACGTCGCTGGGCGTCGGTCCAACCCGGCTCAGGGCCGTAAGTACCCTCGAACCGGTGGCACACATCGGAGGCGAACGCGTCGTTGAACAGCTCGCGGCCGGTCGCCTTGGGCGGCCTCCTTTCGAAATACTCGTGGGCTAGAACCTTGGTCATCAGCCCGGTGTCAGGACGAGAGGAGGCGCCAATTTCGCCGTTTCGGTCCATCGGAACGTTGAACAGCCGCAGGCAAAGAAAATCGATTAGCATGTTGGCGGGTCCCGTGTCGAACGCAATTACATCCTCGGGTCGCCCGTCAGGCGGCAAGAAGGTCAGGTTGGCGATTCCTCCCAGATTCAGGAGGACGCGATAGCTCACCGGGTCGGAGAACGCGACGTAATCGAAGTAGGGAACCAGCGGGGCTCCCTGGCCTCCCAGCGCCATGTCGGGCTGGCGGAAATTGCCAACCACGGGAACGCCGAGCAGGTTGGCGAGCACCGCCGGGTCTCCGAGTTGCAGGGTGGAGGTTACTTTTCGCCCGGCGACGTCTTCCGGGACAGGTACGTGCTGGACGGTCTGCCCATGACATCCGATAAGGTCGAGATCGCTCGTTTTGAGGCCCGTACGGTCGAGTGTGCTCCTGACGGCATCGGCGTACACGTGCGACAACGCCACGTTGAGTTGCGATATCGACTTCACCGTTGCCCCACGGTCGAGGGCATGGCTGAGGACGAGATCCCGGAACCCAGCAGCGTAGTCAAGGTGCGTATCACCGAGAATCTCCATCCCGAGTCCTGGTCCCGACCCATCCAGCCGCACGATTGCAACGTCCACGCCGTCCACCGACGTGCCCGACATGATGCCCGCCACGGTGCGGGCGTGCTTCGTCAGGAGGGCGTTCAGTCTGGACATCCGGGTCGAGGTTTCGATCAGCCTGAGTCACGGAGCTTCGCGCGAAGCTCCGATGCCTTCTGTCTCAGCTCCTCCGCCTTCTCCGAGTTCTTCTCAGTCATCGCCAGCCGGTCATACACCATGACGGCTTCCTCGAACTGACTCTGCGCCACGTAGATATGGGCGAGGGTTTCTGTGGTGATGACCCCGTCATCATCCGACCATTCCGTCTCCACGGGCCGCTCAAGCTCGTCTTTCGGACCCAGGCGGCCCTTTTCAAGACCTTCGATCAACTGATCCAGATCGTCGTGCTCCGGCGATTTGGGTTTCGCAGCTACCGGGGTCTTGGGTTCAGGCGGCGACGCCTTCTCGATAGGCGTGGTGGCGGGACGCGAGATCGTCGCCGCCGCCCCGCCCGTATCGACCCATTTCGATAGACGGCCCAATTCTGTGACGATCGTCGGTGCGTTCGGCAGAAAGAAATGAGCTCTCTGCAGCACAGCGGCCGCCCCGCGTGGGTCACCCGACTCCTCGAGGAGGAGCGCCAGCCGAACGTAATCGACGACGAGTTGGGGAGATTGACGGATGCGTTCTTCCAGCGCCGCGATCTTCAGGTTCGGTGTCTGGCGGCCGGACGATTTCTTCATCGGGAGCGGTTGGTTCTTGTCAGGCGTCGGTACGAAAGGTAGACGGGCCGGGTCTTCAATACAAGAATGGAGACGTCCAGGCGGTCATCCAAACGTCGACGCCGGCCGCAGATCCCCGTTCGAATCGAATCTAGGCAGAGGCACTAACGCGTCGTCAATCGGCGGCTCGGGATCGCCCGAAGTGAGGTGCCTCCGCTGCACCTTGGCCGACCTAAGTTGGGAGAGGTTCGACAGGGAAATGAGGCCGAAGCCCGCCGCGAACAGGGCCTGAAACGGCACGCTGATCCATTGGCCCTGGAGGATGATGACAACCATACCGGCGAATGCATAGCCCGCGAGGGCAAGTTCGATCCAGGCGACAACAGGTACGCGTATGTCCGCGTATCTGCTCTTCCACCAATTTGGAGCGTTGTCCGACGCAAGGCCGCTGCCCTTAGGCGTTCTGACGAACGGCGTCGTTCGTCCTGTAAGTGCATCGGCAACGGCCAGCGTGTTATTGAGCGCGAGTCCGAGCCATCCCGCGAGAAACACGGGAATGAACCCGAGTCGTTTCCACCAGTCTCGGTGCAGATCGCGCTGTGCGAGCACCTGCGTGAGAATTACGGCGCCGAGAGCCACGAGGCCTATCGACATGAAGTAGAAATAAAGCTCGCCCGGTATCCCTGTCGTGGCGTTTTGGGATACGAGCGGGGCGTGAAGCAGGGCGACGATGAGTGCGACCGGGAAGACGACGTGCGCGGTGAGGTGGAAGAATCCCTCCAGCCTCACTCGCAGTTCGGTTCTCGAGTGAAGCAGTCTGCCGAGCAGCTTGCGGGCCGTTTGAATCGATCCCTTTGCCCAGCGAAACTGCTGCGAGCGAATCGCATTGACGTCGACCGGCAGTTCCGATGGAGCCGACGCTTCCCGGTCGTACACGAAAGACCACCCCGCAAGCTGCGCTCTATAGCTCAAATCGAGGTCTTCGGTCAGTGTATCGCCTTCCCATCCGCCCGCCTCCTCGATGCACTCTCTTCGCCAGATGCCTGCCGTGCCGTTGAAATTGATGAAGCAGTCGCGCCTGTTTCGCGCGAACTGCTCGACGGCGAAGTGCGCGTCGAGGCTGAGAGCCTGGAACCGAGTCAGAAACGACGCGCCCTCGTTCAAATACGCCCATCGAGCCTGAACCATACCTACTTTCGAACGTCGGAAATGCGGCACGAGCCTCAACAGAAACTCGCGTGGCGGCACGAAGTCGGCATCGAAAATTGCGATTAGGTCGCCCGTTGCCGACTGCAGCCCGTGGTCGAGGGCGCCGGCCTTGAATCCCGCCCGCTCACTTCTTTGAACGTGGACCATGTCGACTCCGCGGCTACGCCAGAATGCGACGCGGTCTCGAATCAACGCGCTGGAGTCATCGGTCGAATCGTCGAGTACCTGGATCTGGAGCATCTCGCCGGGGTACGACAGCTCCCCGCAGGCGTCGAGCAATCTCTCTACCACGTACCTCTCATTATAGATCGGCAGCTGAACCGTGATTTTTGGAAGGACTGCGGCGTCACGTGTGGACATGTCGTGCGGATTCGGCCTGCGCCTGTATTTCGCGAAGCTCCACGCCAGCCAGAGTTGATTCAGGCCGTACACGAAAAGGATGGCAACGCCGGCCGCGTATGCTGTCTCAATCATTCTGGTTAGTTCTATGTGCAATGTGCAATGTGCAATGTGCAAAAGAGAACGTGCCGCGCATCGTGCACCTGGCCCGAGGAATCGCTCGGGCCGTCGAGCATCCAAGCTGTCTCGCTCTGGATCCCGGGTCAAGCCCGGGATGACCCCTCCTCGCTCGGTCAAACATGGTCACCATAAAGATGTGGCGGCTCGCTCGTTCGGGGCAGGCTCCCGGACTCTGCCCCCTGCATCAAGCACCAAGTACCAAGTACCAAGTACCAAGTACCCTGCACCATGTACCTTGCCCACTGCACGTTTTCACCAATTCGACGTCGCCGCGTTGAATACGTCGTCGGCGATCTGCGCCAACGCATCCGAAGCGGCATCCGTTTCGCCATCGAGCCCGCCGGCAATCGGATCGTATTCACCGAATGCCGAAAACGTTCGCCGTGGGACGAGGTCGTGGTCCTTGAGTCGATCGGCGAACTGAACCGTTACAGTGATGTTCACACGGTTCAGCGTTGCCCGCTCCTGACCGCCGACGGAAGCGGGTCGATTGTCGTACCGGTCAATGGCGCCCCAAAGGACGGTATCCGCGCTGAGCTCGTCACTCACGAGACTGAGTCTTGTCTGGCCTACGAACCGGTCGATCAATAATTCGGTAAGCACGTCCGCAAGGTTAGGCAAGCTGCTGGCGGCTTGATCCTCGAAGACGGGGATCGCGATGGTGTTGATGTGCTCCGGTAGGGCCGCGCCGGTGAAGCTGTAATAACCGCAGCCGCCGGCCGCAAGGGTTAGTGCCAACGCGAGCGCGCAGGCTGGTTTCGAGACTTCGATCAATCTATACGTCGATGTCAAGACTCTTCAGTTTGCGGTAAAGGGTTCGCTCACTAATCCCGAGCACCTTCGCCGTCTGGCGCCGATTGCCTTCAAAGCGGCGCAGCGCTTCGAGTATAAGCCCTTTCTCGGCCTCCTCGATTGTCGGTATGGTCCGTTCTATCGACCTGCCGTTCGATGGTCCCGAATCCTCCGTTTGAATCTCGTAAAGGGCGTCTTCGATGAGGTCGATGCTCTCCTCGATATCTTCGAGATTCGCCCGGTGGGGAGGAAGGGCACGATCGGGATCGGGGGCGGGTACGCCCGGTCCGTCCGCATACGGACGCTCGACAGGTGAGACCCCTCTCGTCCTGCCTCCTTTCATCAACTCCTTCAGATCGCCTATCTCCACACGGAGCTCCAGCAGGAGGCGATAAATCAGCTCGCGCTCGCGGACCTCCCGCTCGTCGTCGCGCGATACGCCGGACGACAGGACCAGCCCCGTTCCTCCGCCGGCCGTGACGCCGCGAAGGAAGGGTCGAAGCTGCGCTGCCGAGATCGATGTCCCCATTGTGAGTACGACCGCCTGTTCCGCCACATTTCGCAGCTCCCTCGCATTGCCCGGCCACCGATATTCGATGAGGAGCTCGACCGCATCCGGATCAAGGCGCTTGAACGGAGCATCGAACCTCCTCGCCGCCTGCTCGAGAAACACTTCGAAGATGGGCAGGATGTCTTCGGGTCGGTCGCGTAGCGGCGGGATATCGATGAGGACGGTACTCAGGCGATAGTAGAGGTCCTCCCGAAAACGTCCGGTATGAACCTCGCGCGCCAGGTTCTTGTTGGTCGCGGCCATTATCCGCACGTCGACCCGCTGGGTTGTGCTGGACCCCACGCGGCTGAACTCGCCCGTTTCGAGAACGCGAAGAAGTCGCACTTGCGCCGCCGGCGGCATCTCGCCGATTTCGTCGAGGAAGATCGTGCCCTTGTCCGCCTGCTCGAAGTATCCGGTGCGGCGCTCCACGGATCCCGTATAGGCTCCTTTCTCCGCTCCGAAAAGCTCGGATTCGAGAAGACCTTCGGGGATGGCGCCGCAGTTCACAACGACCAGTTGATTCCGGCTCCGAGGGCTCAACGAATGGATCGCATTGGCGAAAAGCTCTTTTCCGACGCCACTTTCGCCGCTGAGCAGCACCGTGATGTCGGTGCCTGACACGAGCCTGACGCGGTCGATGATGTGGCGAACGGCATCGGAGGAGCCGATGATGCCGAATCGGTCCTGAATCGCTTCCCTGTCCATTCCTATCCCGCCATGAGTAGCGTTTCCGGCACGGTCTGTTCAACCGGCGAGCCGATCAGGGTCGCCGACGTGCAGCCGGTCACGAGCACGTCGACATACTCTCCTTTTCTCGCCGAGCCGGCATCGAACACAACCATCTTGTTCCCATCAGTCCGGCCCGCCAATTGTTGGGCGCTCCGCCGGCTGCTTCCTTCCACCAGCACTCGGCGAACGGAGCCGATTTCCGCCTGATTGCTCGCGAGCGACATCTCCTGCTGCAGCGCAATGATGGCCGACAGCCGTCGTTTCTTGACCTCTTCTGGAACGTCGTCAACGAGCTTCCTGGCGGCAAACGTGTCGGGCCGTTCGGAATAGGCGAACATGAATGCGTGGTCGTACCGAACCTCGCGTATGAGCGACAGGGTATCCTCGTGCTCCGCTTCGGTCTCGCCGCAGAATCCCGTAATGATGTCGGTCGAGAGGGCAAGGCCTGGAACAATGGTTCGGGCACGCTCGATGAGACTCAGGTATTCTTCACGCGTGTACGTCCGCCGCATCCGCGATAACACATCTGTATTCCCGTGTTGCACAGGTAGATGTATGAAATTACATACATTATCACGCTCTCTGTGTACGTGCAGCAGTTCGTCGGAGCAGTCTTTCGGGTGACTCGTCGAATAGCGGATGCGGAGATCGGGCGAAACGAGACTGATCCGGAACAGGAGCTCTGCGAAATCGACTGAGACGCCGCCGGCGGTGTCGAGGTACGAGTTCACGTTCTGGCCGAGGACGGTGACTTCTTTGAAGCCTTCGCCGACCAGTTGGCTGATTTCGGCGAGGATTGATTCTGCCGGCCGGCTGCGCTCGCGACCCCGAGTGAATGGGACGACGCAGAACGAGCACATGTTGTCGCATCCGCGCATGATGGATACGAATGCCGAAACGCCGTTCGAGTCGTAGCGCACCGGTGCGATGTCCGCGTACGTTTCCTCGCGCGAGAGCTGCACGTTGACACGCGCCTGACCCGAATCGATCGATCGGTCGAGCAGCCGAGGAAGTTCGCGATACGCATCGGGTCCCACAACAAGATCGACGAGCCGCTCCTCCTCGAGCAGCCGATGACGCAGTCGCTCCGCCATGCAGCCCAGAACGCCGATCGTCATGGCGTCACCCGACTTCCGTTTCCTGGAGCGGAAATAGTCGAGCCGCCGCCGCACTTTCAGCTCTGCATTCTCACGAATGGCGCAGGTGTTCAGCAGCACCACGTCGGCGCCTTCAGGATCGGCTGTCAGCCCGTATCCCTCCTTCGAGAGAATCGACGCAACGATTTCCGAGTCTGAAACGTTCATCTGGCACCCGTAGGTTTCCAGATAGACCCGTATGCCGTCAGGCGCGAGCACCGGCGCGACGTACTTCGGGCGGTCCAGCTCGGCGTCGAGCAGGTCGAGATCGGGAACGATTTGATTTGGCTGCGTGGGAGCCATGTGGTCCAACTTTCCGGGTGCGAAGCTTGGTGCAAAACCTTGTAAATTACCCGGAACGCGTTTCTGAAACAAAGCGAACGAGTTCGGGGAATAGAAGTTCGCCCGGAACTGGATCCCGGCGTTCGCCGGGATGACGGACATCGGTCATTTTCGCTGCGACTCGATCCGATCGGCCGCCGCACAATCCTTCAATCTTTGAAGCAGCTGCACCGCATGATTCTCCGCATGCTGCCCGGACCCTTCCTGGCGGCCTTCGGCAGTCTCATGTTTCTCCTGCTCATGCAGTTTCTGATGAGGCACCTTCGGGACCTCGTCGGCAAGGGGCTTTCAGGGTTCGTGATCGCCGAGATCATCGTCTACAACCTTGGCTACATGGTCGTGCTCGCGGTGCCGATGGCTGTTCTGGTGGCAACGCTGGCTGTGTTCGGACGTGTTTCGGAGTCGGGCTACTACCGCGTCATGAAAAGCAGCGGCATCTCGCTTGCCCAGATTTCATGGCCGGTATGGGCTGTGTCGCTGCTGTTCGTAGCCGGCATGATGTATTTCAACAACGAGGTGCTACCTGAGTCCAACTACAGGGCGAAGTCGCTCTGGTTCGACATCCGGCAGGCCAAACCAGGTTTCGCGCTCGAGCCCGGCGTGTTCTACGACGGCGTCGACGGGTACAGCATCCGCGTGGTATCGATAG
>DATKEJ010000230.1:0-4683 GCA_035512315.1 Rhodothermales bacterium
TCAACCTGCGATTCAACCGTGCGTACGAGATAGGCATTTAAGTCGATGGTGAATCCGAGATGTCGCCCAGGACGCCGCTCACGTCGGTGCCGTATGCGATGAATCTCGCAGGCGCACTGCGGGTCCAAATCGTTGACGACGATGTGGACGTGTTTGCCTCCGACAACATCATCGGAGGAAATGGATTTGTCGATGCCGACGCGGTTGGGGTCACGATCAGTGGAGGTGGAAATACCGACGACTTCGACAAACAGAACCGCGGCTACGGAAATTACGGCACTATAGGAGGTGGTTATGGGAACGCCGTCGGAGGCAACGACCTCACGGCGACAGAACCGACTGACAATCGATTCGCTACGGTCGGCGGAGGCTACCGCAACGAGGCGTTCGGGGCTTACTCGACTATTCCCGGTGGGTATTTCAACAAGACCATGGGCAAGTACGGATTTGCTGCCGGATATCGGGCCCGGTCAAACCATCACAGAACGTTTGTCTGGTCAGATTCCGCGACTACAAACTTTGAGTCGACGGGAAATGATCAGTTTCTGATCCGGGCGAAAGGGGGTGTTGGGATTGGGACGAATAATCCGATAACCCAGCTTCATGTCGTTGAGAGCACGAACAGCGGTGCTTCCGCCGCAAACCATGTCGCCTTGATCGACAATTCGTCTACCGGAACGAGCTCCGACGTGCTTGCCCTGCGAATTGGGCGAGCAACCCCGCCGGAAGCAACCAACGTGTTCGTCTCCTTCCTCTACAGTGGAACGGCGGCTGGTGTTGTCCGTGGAAACGGAAGTGGCGGGGTCTCGTACGTCAGCACTGGAGCCGACTATGCTGAGTTTCTCGAGCGGGCTGATCCGGGAGAAACGCTCGAAGCCGGCGATGTCGTCGCCGTCAATTCCGGCAAAATCTCTTCCTATTCGGACAAAGCCGATCGGTATATGGTGATTACCGATCGCTCGGCCGTGGTGGGAAACATGCCGGATCCGGAACGCGAGCACCTCTTCGAGCGAGTAGCTTTCGTGGGGCAGGTTCCGGTGAACGTACGCGGTCGCGTTAGCGCCGGAGATTTTATCGTTCCGTCAGGACACAGCGACGGCTCTGCCAGGGCGGTGGCGCCCAGTGACATAACCATTGACGATCTAGACCGCATCATCGGCCGAGCTTGGGAGTCATCGCCGGAGATGCGAGAGCGGCAAGTGTTGACCGAGGTCGGTCTCGACCAGACCTCCGTTACGAAGACAATCCTCCAGGCTCACAGCGATCGGATTACCAGGCTGGAGCGCATTGTTCAGCGCTTGTCGGCCGAAGCGACGGTGAGCGCACCGTAGCAATTGCTCGGTCGCCCGGAATTGCCCTGAACTCAGATACGTGACGAATGGTACAAGGAAGGTTCGGTGGGGCCATCCGAACGGAACATCATTGCCGTCACTATGAAGTCGCTGATCCATCCCTTAATTGTTGGAATCTGCCTTACGGGCTGTTCAATGTTGACAAGCGGTGACGACGGCCCTGGTGAGATACCTAATGCGGAATTGCGATCTGCGCCGGAGCTCATTTTCGTCAATGGGACGCCCCTCTACGTCCGGACGTACATGTGGCGGGACTTCATGCCGATATCTCCCTAGACCCTTCATCGCACCGACTAGCGATTTCTCGCCCCAATTCACGTGAAAGAAGCCGCTCATTCTTCCTAAACCGTCCGTCTCGCCCAGCCATTACTATCCGCATAGCTCGTAGCCGCCGCGTTGCTCTCGAGGGCGCAAGTCACCACATCAACATGGAATCGCCCGAGGCCTTTAATTCGGCCGTTCTCCGATTCCTGGAACGCGTCGAATCCCTAAATTGACGCATGATTCCCCTTGAATTCCTTCGCGACCTTTTCCGCCACATGGAGTGGGCGGACTCTTCGGTCTGGCGCGCCGTCGCCGCCCCGGATCAGGAGCTCGTCGACGAATACCTCCACAACACGCTGCACCACCTTCACGCCACACAGAGGGCCTTCATGGACTTCTGGTCGGGGAAGCCTGCCATGCCTCCCGACGCTAGCCAGTTTGCTACACTGGAGAACATTCGGGAGTGGGCACGACCCTTCTACGACGAGGCAGACGTCCTCCTGACCAGTCTGGAAGACACCGACTTGACGCGGGAGGCCGTCGTCCCGTGGGTTCGCTACATCGAGCGCATGCTGGAGCGGGATGCAAACCCCACCCTGCTCGGCGAAACACTCTTCCAGGTGGCGGCTCACAGCACGTATCACCGGGGACAGGTCAACAGAAGGCTTCGAGAACTTGGGGCCGAGCCTCCGCTTTTGGACTACATCGTGTGGGTATGGCGCGGTCGCCCGCAACCCGACTGGAACCCGGCAACATCCGGATAACGAGAGGTCGGTCAAGCTGTCATGAGATCCCCGACGTCCTGGAATGAACTCCTTCGGCCGGGACAGGCCACAGACTACTTCTCCAGACGACCGATGCCGCCGTTCGAGTCGGATGCGACCGGTTACAGTGCTGCCAACGCTCTCTGGCTCGCCGAACTGAGTCGTCTGGTCTACCGGCAGGACGAGGAGGAAGTCGCCGATCCTCCCAAACCAACCAGACGGGAGTTTCTCGCGAAGAGGCGTCTTTCCCAGAAGGCATTCTTCCTGTCACCGGAAACTGATACGCAGGCGATGCTCGTCGAACGAGAGGTTGACCCCAAATTCGCGGTACTCGTCTTTCGCGGGACCGAGCAAAAGCTGAAGGAGTTCATCACCGATCTCAGAGTCGGTGGCGATGCGCTCGGCCGTGACGGTTACGCGATCCACGACGGATTCAGGACGGCGCTGGAATCGGTCTGGCCGCGGATCGAGCCGGCCATTGACGGACTCACATCGCCACTTTTTTATTGCGGTCACTCCCTCGGAGCGGCGCTGGCCACCCTGGCCGCGGAAAAGCGCAGACCACAGGCTTTGTACACTTTTGGATCGCCGCTCGTCGGAAATGGCGTGTTTGCCGCGACGCTCAACGGGCTACCGGTCTTTCGCGTGGTCGACGACTGGGACCTCGTAACAACGGTCCCCCCAGAAGCATTCGGATTCGAGCACGTCGGTGAGGTCAGGAAACTAGTCGAGCCGCCGCGCGGGTTCTCATTCAATCCGATCGACTGGCTGCGGCTTGCCTTCTCTCCGGCGAAGCCGCTTGCCGACCATGCGCCGGTGAATTATGTGGACAGGCTTTGAAGAAAAGCAGAAATTAGAAATCAGAGATTAGAAATCAGCACTCAGAGTTGGGTGGGGTTGACGCATTTAAGGCGTGGCCGTGTGAGGGGCGCATCGTCGCGGTCTATTGTCGACCGTGTCCCCGAAGACCGTCCTCAAGGGCGGTTGCCGCGTCGGTAGCTGCGTCCCGGTATTTCACGATGACGGGGGCGTAGAGGGAGATACCTTCGGAGCGTGCGAATTCCGTCGAAGCCGGACGCGATCCGGGAACGACCACCGCGCGGGTCGGGATTTCGAGCGGACCACCATCTTCAGCGCGGACAACTCGCCCGTTCACCAGATCGTAAACCGGCGTCGAGCGACTAAGTATGACGCCCGGGGCCAGCACGGCCCCCTGCCGGACGATACATCCTTCGTAAATACCGCAGCCACCGCCGACGAACACGTCGTCCTCGACGATCACCGGCAGCGCGCCGGGCGGTTCGAGCACGCCGCCGATCTGTACGGCTGCGGACAGATGGACACGGCTCCCAATTTGCGCACAACTCCCTACCAGAGCGTGGGAATCAACCATCGAACCATCGCCGACGTATGCCCCGACGTTCACGTAGGAGGGCGGCATGCAGATCGTCCCTCTTCCCAGGTGCGCTCCTCGCCGCACGGCGGAGCCGCCGGGTACGATTCGAACTCCCCCAGTCTCATCGAAGCGTCTCGGCGCAAACGTGTCGAGATCGACGAAAGAGAGCGATCCAGACTCGAACGACGACAATTTCCCCAGGCGGAACGCGGCAAGGATTCCCGACTTGACCCAGCCATTAGCCTTCCATCGGCCGTCTTCACCGGGTTCCGCCGCCCTAATGCTTCCCGTCTCGAGTGCGTCGAGAAGGCGCTCGATCGCTTCTCGCGCGTCATCCGACCGCAGTCCGTTCGAGTCGACTCCACCGAGGCGCTCTAATTGCGTTCGAAGCCCGGCGATTTCCGATCCCGTCATGATGCCAGACGGCGGTCGCTGGAAGCCTTCATCGACAACAGCCGTTCGAGCGGCTCGAGGACACGGACTCGTTCCGCCGAATCGAGCGAAACCAGCGGCAGCCTGACTCTGTCGGTCATAAGCCCAAGGCTCGCCAACATCGCTTTAACGGGCACGGGGTTGGTGGCCGCAAAACACGCGCGTTGGACGGGAAGCAAGTCATAGTGTATCCGGCGAGCGAGTTCGAAATCGCCGGCGAGCCCTGCCCTGACGAGCCCACCGAACTGGTTTGGAAGCACGTTGCTGATCACCGACACAACTCCGTCGGCCCCGAGAGCCAGAAGGGCTAGCGTGAACTCGTCGTCGCCAGAGTACACCGCAAAGCCGTCGGGACGTCCTACGAGGATGTCTGAGATGTGCGCCAGATCACCCGACGCCTCCTTGATCGCGACGACCGATGGAACGTTGGCGGCGAGCATCAAGACCGTGTCGGCGGCGGCCCGAAATCCCGTTC
>DATKEJ010000231.1:0-8649 GCA_035512315.1 Rhodothermales bacterium
TTCAAGGTTACGTTTCGGGGCGCTCATGTGTCTATATGTTCGCGCCCGTTCAAGACGACATCCCGGAAGTCAACAAACCCAGTCAGATGGCCACAAAATCTGTAAACAAGGTGATCCTGATCGGACACCTCGGACAGGATCCCGAACTTCGATACACCGGCAGCGGAACGCCGGTTTGCTCTCTCCGCATCGCTACCAACGACAACTACAAGGACGGCGACGGCAACCTGGTGGAAAAGACCGAGTGGCACTCCGTGGTCGCCTGGGCACGGTTGGCCGAGATCTGCAGCGAGTACCTCCGGAAAGGCTCACAAATCTACATAGAAGGGTCGCTTCAGACCAGGCAGTACGAGGATCGGGACGGCAACCAGCGGTATGCGACCGAGGTCAAAGCGCGTGACATGGTCATGCTCGGTGGACGCGGCGCGTCTGGCGGCAGCAGCGGATTTGGACCAGGGGCAGGCTACGAAAAAACGGGCGGCTACGGGTCCTCGGAACCGGCAACCCAATCGGAAGGGCAGTCGAATGCCGATGGTACATTCGATCCCGACGACGAGCTCCCATTCTGATTCCTGATCGAGTGCAGAGGACGCCGTCTGTTGGATATCATCGGCAACTACTGATGTCGTCCAGGCTCCTGCAGTCATTGCTGGTCGTAGCCTCGGCGCTTTTCGGATCGTGCACTTCAAGGGATGATTCTGCCGGCCCCGTAACGACGACCGACATCCCGTTTACGATCGAGGGAAGACTCTATTTCGAGCGTGACGACGGGTCGCCGCTCACGGACATAGGCATAGAGATCGCCGACGACGACTCAACGCGCACGCGCGGCCTGATGCAGCGGGCAACCATACCCGATTCGCTTGGGATGCTGTTCATCTTCGACCGCCAGACAACCCAGTCGTTCTGGATGGCAAACACCCCGCATGCGCTGGATATCATCTTCGTAAACTCCGACTCCCAGATCGTCGACATTGCCAAGTACACCAGACCCTTCTCGCCGCTATCTATAACCAGCCGCGCACCATCCCTCTATGTTGTAGAGGTAAAAGCTGGTTTTACAGATACTTGGGGCATCACGGAGACCGATCGGGTGAGATGGGAATAGTTTGGTGCAAGGTGCAACGTGCAGGGTGCAGGGTGCTGACGCCCGGGCAGCTTCTTCCGTCAGTAACCTCCCCCGGCTGCGCGCCGCATGAGAATTCTTCGAGCACAATCGTACGTTTCGGCGCTTAGCTGGACCATGCACCAAGTACCATGTACCAAGTACCAATGCACCATGCACCATGTACCTTGTACCATGTACAGTTCCCGTCCCGTAAATTGCCTTGTCAACCCTAACCAATCCGGGGTATATATGCACATATCCGGAATCGTCGTGTTTGAGGACCTGGAGGGCGGAGTCTGGGGCATTGTAGGCGACGACGGGATCCGCTACCAGTTAATGAACGACCTGCCTAAGAGCGTCAGAGAGCCGGGCCGTCGCGTCGAGGCCGAAGTGGAGCCGTCGAGCGCGGTCACGATCTTCCAGTGGGGACGGCCGGTAAAAGTCCTGAACGCCCGATGAGAACTGAACCAGTCAAAGGCAGCCGAGGCTCGATGACGGCTCGAATTCGCCTAAGGCCTCGCCGGGCTCAAGCCCGGCTCGGAGGGGTTAAGTGTCGGCTCGTTTCCCCGGGCTGAAGCCCGGGGTGACTGTCCACACCCAACAATTCGCTCCTCGTACGCTACTTCCGCGTCGGCGCTGACGTCCGCAAGCCTAGAAAACCAGGCTGAATTGTGCTCGAACCGTGTGAATCGTCGGCGCTTCTGACGGTGCGCGGCCGTCGTATGAAAACGACGAGCGAATCATCTGAGTCACGGCATAGTTGCCTGTGATGTTCCACAGGTAGGCCGTACCCGGTCCGCGGCCGTCCGTCAACTCGAAGGCGGCGTAACCCACAGCATCGCCGTCGAGGTCGACCGACGATACCTCCACCCTGCCCGAGAGTTGGAGCTTCCCCGCCAGCCCGTAACGCAGCCCGACCGGAAACTTCCAGACGGTTGCACGACGGAGGTCCTCTGCCGACTGCCGATCCTCCTTCTTGCTGTAGGCGGCGCCCAGCTCGGCATGGAGGGCGTCGCTGAGTGCCACCAACAACTGGGGCTCCACCGAAACAGCCTCGAGATCGAAAGTCCGTGACGCGAACTCCTCGCTAGCGGTCCGGTTCTTGTCATAGGACGTCGACACTGACAGGTTGTACGCGGGGGTGAATCGGTATCTTCCGGTCGCGCGCCACGTCGTCCGCGAACGATCCTCCGTGCCGGCCGACAGCCGGCTGAGGCTCTTCAGCTGGCTCACGGACAGAACCAGCCCGTACCGGACCTCCGTTCGAAAAAGCTCGAGACGCTGTTCGAGCCGGAGACGCCCGTTCAGGGTGGTTTCGGGCGATCGGAAGCGGGACAGGTCGAGCAGGTAGATGCTGCTCAGTTGATCCTCCGTGCTCTTCTCGGCAATCTCGATCGTGGTCTGGCCGTAGACCTGGCCGAGGAGCGCTTGGACAACTCCTTCCGGCTCCCTCCACAGTCTCGACGGATTCAAGTCGAGTCGCAACCGAGTTTGTAGATTGATGACGGATTCCAGATCGTCGGACGGCAGGAAGGTGCGAACGTAGGTCCCCTCGAATGGCGTGCGCTCCGGAATGAACTCGTCCACCTGGCGGATGCCGTCGCCGTTGAAGTCCTCCCAGACAAACTGGCCCACCTCAGGCCCCGTCCTCACGTAAGTCTCCTGAAGCAGCGGGGTCCGCTCGGTAACCACTTCGTAGAACACGTTCGCCTGGAGAGCCCGTCTGAGGGCGCCGAACCGGCTGGTCGAGCGGACAGCGATTGACTCAGCATCCTCGTCTCCCCGGTTGATGAACGCATCTTCGATCTTCGTGGTCCGATATCCGAGTTCGGCCTGCGTATTGAAATCGCGACCGGGTTCGTGAGCGAGCCGAATCTGGCCGGCTAGCGATCTGCTCCGATCGACCATTGATCCGTCGATCGGCCTCTTCTCTCTGCGCAGCTCGACGAATCCGTCGATCCGGGTCACCTCTGAGGCAAAGGTAACTTTGGGCCTGATCTCCAGGAAGACCTGCGACTCTCGGACCAGGCTGTCGGAGGCGATCGGTCGCTGCTTTCGGTTCTCGTGCTCAACGTCGATGGCCGGCGTGATCGATCCGCCGAATAGCGCCTTCCCCACCGATGCAAACTGGCGGAGCCACTCGCCCTGCTCCCCTACCAAAGCATCGTCGCTCGATATGACCTCCAGGCGGTACTCGCCGAATGGCTTGCCGGGCTCGGCGGTGGCGCCGTCGAAGGCCAGCCTGGTCCCGTCGAAACCGCCGTCCAGGCTCAGCCTCCCCCAGTCGCCCCGCAGACGGGTGGCATTCGAAACATCGACCTGGACGAAGGTCTCGATCAGATCCTCAGACGCGTTGCCCGCACCGCCCGTCGGCGAAACGCTACGGGTCAAGTTCCATTTTCGCCTGAATTCGATGGGACGCGTACGCACGAAGGATTCAAAGTCCCTGTCGGTGTGACGATTTCTGAAACCGGCCGAAACCCGTCCTAACGCGAAGGCGCCGAGTTCGACCGGAGTCGGGTGGATGCTGAATCCGACATTGTAGGCTCCGCCTTTGTCGTCTTCCGAATCGAGCTGCGAGAATCGATTGGCATCGTTCATCGATCGTGCCCATTCGCCATAGACCTCGACGCCGCGAATGGGCTCGAACGAGCCTGTGAAATCGAGCAGCGCCTGCTCTTTGGGTTTGGGAAGCAGCCGTTCTGCAATGTAGTCTCCGCTCCTCAAGCCGACCCACTCGAACAGGATGCCGTTCAACGACGATCCGGTGCGCAGATAGTCTCCTGACCCCCTCGGCACCTGTGTGAAGCGCACCCGGTAGACCGAGTCGGTCGCCGACGTGTCGGTGAGCGGCACGAAAATTCGATACGTCTCGCCGGCGAAGAGCGTGTCCCTATGGACGTATTGGACATAGTCGGCCTCCGGATCGAACGGCACCAGCTCTCCGCCAGGGACTGACGCGGAACCATCGCCCGCTTGTGCCAGCGCCAGGGAGTCTGCGGAGCTGAGGCCGAATTCTTCCGAAACGGACCTCGAGTCGGCCTCCCTCAGGAACGTCGCTCCAAAGCGCGCCCGCGTCGATCCGTCGTCGCGCTGCCAGAATCCGAGTTTCGCCTCCGAAGCGACCATCGAGCGGGTATAGCGGCTGGTCGTGTACTCGTACTCGACAGTTATCCTTCGGTCCGCCGAAACGAGGCGCCTGCTAGTGAACGTCACCTCACCCGTCGAGTAGTCGATAACATAGTCCTCGGTCTCTCCGCGCGTCAGCAGCCGGCCGTCCATATACACCCTTTCGGTTCCGGCGATAACGATGATGAACGTCTCGCCTTCGCGACCCGGGAGTCGATACGGGCCCTGGACGCCCTCGATTGGAGAGATTTCGACCGAATTGAAGACACCTCGCGAGGAGGCCCCGGCGAGCGTGGCGGTCACGGGGCCGAGCGTCCCACCGGCAGGATCGACTGCAGAGCTCGTGAGCGATATGCCCTGGAGCTTTCGACTGAGCAGAGCGAACTCCGTGGAACCGATACGGAGGTCATAGTCGCCGAGCGTGGCCGTCCCGCCTCTGGTCTCGATCTGCATGAAGACGCGATCGAATTCGTTCAGCCGCTGGGTCGTGCCGTCGGGCTGAATGGGCGTGCTCTCATCGGTGAGCACAGCCTTCACGTTCACTCCCTCGGCGATCTCGCCGGCCAACTGTATCCTCAAGCCGGATTCGAGGCTCACGTCCCGGTTATTTCCGGCGGTAATACCACGCGTAATCGACCCCTGTCGTTCGAGCTTTGAATCACCGAAAATCGACGACTCAGGCTGCCCTCGTCGCTCAGAGAGGAAGTCGACCTCCGCCAGCGATCGCACGCGGTTCGTGTCTTCCTCGGGCGACGTCAGCCGCCGGTTGAAGTACGCGGGCCGAAAATCGAACGGATAGGTCCGGTAGGAAACGACGAACGTGTCGGGCGGCACGCCCAAGAACCAAAGCTGACCCAGCCGGAAATCGAGACGGTACGTTGAATCTGGCAGTACGCGCTCCCGGTCGCGGACCATGGTGGATCCGGGGATGATCCACGGACTGAGCGTAAATGGCTGTTGGTCAACAGCTTGCAGCGTGTCGGTATGAAAACCCGCGACCACAGGCGCGACGACTTGCGAGAGCGCCCGCGGCGCTCCGCCGGCTGCGATCGCAAAGCTGAGCGCGAGTAACCGCCAGGGAATCTTCGCCACCATGTACACTTTTCCGTGGGGTCGTCAACGCAACGGAAACAACGATTCGCAATTGTCGCGTGCGATCGACGGTGAATCAGTGGCAGAGGCGCAAATGGGTACCCCGGTTTTCAGAAAGGCACGCGAATTAGACGGCGCTCGGTAAGTACGACGAAAGCCCCGTTTGCAACTGAAACGTCCCTCAAAGGTTCTCCAAGAGCAAAGGCATATGTCCTCAACAGGTTGGCATCAGCGGAATACACCGCCAGTCGATCCTCCATGACGACCAACAGGCGGTCGTCGACGGTTGATACGGCAACGATTCCCTCAGCGAGTCCGTCGGCTATTCGGCGCATGAAAGTCCCGAAGCGGTCGTAGACGACGACGGCCTGCAGCTCTCTGTCGGCGACGAAAACACGGCCGCCTCGGTCAATCGCTAGCGAAACTGGGTCTACAAGTGCGCCTCGGAGATCTCCCGGGCCGCCGAACACGCGCTCAATCCGACGCGAGGCATCCCATTTGATGACCGTGCCGGAATTCGCCTCGAGGGCAAACGTCTCGTCGGTCAGGTTCGAAGCGACCGCGATTGGACGGCCTCCTGAGTACCGCAACGGATCGCCCTCTTCCTCTCTGAAGCCCCCTCCGCCCGCCGATTGTGTCGCCGCGAATGAGGATAGATCAACAGGGATTGACCCGAGATGTAGAAATTCGGACGAGAATCGCTTAATGCGTCCGTTGCCTGCGTCAGCCACCAGCCAGACGAAACCGGCGGACACGTCGACATCGAAGGGCGAATCGAACTCGTACTCGCCGCTGCCGGAGCCTCCGTGAATCGATAGGACCCTCCCCTCGTCCGTCAGGCGAACCAGCGTCGCTGTGGAGGCGTCGACGACATAGATCGTCCCCTGCGGATCGACGGCCACCGCGCGCGGATCGGCGAATTCAGCGATGGTGACGCCGTAGGTGATTGTCGTATCCACGATCTGCGCTCTCGCCACGGCCGGGACGAGCAGGCAACCTGCCAGGATGGCAGAGATACGGTTTGGTGCAATCTTGATCCACATCGGAGTCAGGCAAACGGATGCTCTCGGAGCAGACCCTTCATGCCGATGTCGCGCCGGAACTGCATTCCTTCGAACTCGATGAGGGCCAGCCCCTCATAGGCCCGGTCGATAGCTGCTCCGAGAGAGTCTGCAACCGCCGTAACGGCGAGCACACGACCTCCGGCAGTCTCAAAGTCGCCTTCGGACCCGAAGCGCGTCCCCGCATGAAACACCGTCACTCCTTCCCTTTCTCCGGCGTCAGCAAGGCCATGAATACGGTGACCCTTCGTGTACGCGCCGGGATAACCGTCTGACGCGGCGACGACGCAGGCGGCGCTTCCGGGACGGAGGTTGATTTCGACCTCGCCGAGCCGACCTTCAGCGGCCGCAAGCAGGAGCTCGACGAAATCCGATTGGATCATGGGGATAACCACCTGCGTCTCGGGATCGCCCAGCCTGCAGTTGAACTCGACGACTCTTGGCCTCCGACGATGGATCATCAGACCCGCGTACAGGAACCCGGTATACGGTGTGCCCTCCTCACGCATCCCGTTGATCGTTGGCTCGATGACCTCACGGCACACAACTTCCATCATATCATTCGACACGACAGGAGCAGGCGCGTAGGCCCCCATCCCTCCCGTATTCGGCCCGGTATCACCGTCGCCGATTCGCTTGTGGTCCTGGGCGGGCGAGAGAAGACGATACGACTTGCCGTCTGTAACCGCGAAGACACTCGCCTCCTCCCCCTCCATAAAATCCTCAATAACAACGCGTTGACCTGCGCTCCCAAACCGATTCTCGCGCAGCTGGGCCTCCACGGCATCCCGCGCCTCGCCCTCGGTGTCGCATATGATGACTCCCTTCCCTGCGGCAAGCCCGTCGGCCTTGATTACGAAGGGCCCTGTCGGATTCCTGTGAATCCACTTGAAAGCAGCCTCGATCTCGGGCTCGCTGAATGAACGGTAGCCGGCCGTCGGAATGCCGTGGCGGCTCATGAAGTCTTTCGCGAACTGCTTGCTTCCCTCGAGGCGTGCGGCCGAGGCGGTCGGTCCAACCACGCGGCGGCCGGCTGCGAGAAGCCTGTCAACCAGACCGTCCACCAGCGGCTGTTCCGGACCGACCACCGTCAGGTCGATCTCCCTTTCGATGACGAAACGTTCGATCTCGGCCAGATCATCGGTCGAAATAGGTACGTTCGTTCCTACCGACGCCGTCCCCGCATTCCCCGGTGCAATGTAGAGGCTCGTCGTGAGAGGGCTGGCAGCAATCTTCCAGGCCAGGGTATGCTCGCGGCCCCCGCCTCCGACAACGAGTATTCGCATTCAAATACCAACTGTTCAGAATTTGTCTCGTGGGTGGGATAATTTAAGGGCATGCTGTGTATGATTGCTCGTCTTAACTGAATCGTCTTTTTTCCTTCGTGTATCGAATGAAGCCTGCCAACCTCGTCTTCGCCGCTTTCGTGATTTTCGGGACCGCCGAGGCGTACGCCCAGCCCGGACCCTCACGTTCGGACAGCACGCTCGTTGATGAGGCCCTCCAGGAATACCAGGAGAGAATCAGGTACGGCTTCTTCGTCGATCCATTCTCCGTGTACTCGACTACGTACGGATTTGGCGTGCGCGGTCTCGCAACGGTCTACAATCTCCCGTTCACGGGGAGTCGGCTGCGACTACAGGCGCGGCCGTACCAACGGCGCGGATTGTACAGCCTGACGCTCAAATCACACGACCCCGCCGACAGTGACGTATTCGGCCTGTTCAGGACACGGTTCGAATCGACCGGCGCCTACCGCTACTATGGAATCGGATCCGGCTCCAGTGAGGATAACAAGCTGCTCGTGGACATGGACCGTCTCGAAATGCTCTTCCGACTCGGCATCCAGTTCGCCGACGACCGCTACATGATTCAGCCGTTCGTTCAGTACACAGCCGACAAGGCGTTCGGGCTCGACGAAGACGACGATCCTTCCGGATTGGATCTTGACTCGAGCGAGAATCTTGATTTTGTTCTCGGGCAGCGCGTCGGCGCTTCGGGCGTCGCCGACAACTCGCACAGGGGCTTCAAGGTGGGCCTTTCGTTGGTCACCGATTATCGCGACCGGCCGGCCTACCCGACCTCAGGTGCTCGAGCCTCGCTGACGGGGCTCCGCTACTTCTCCAATGATGACTTCGATGTGACGTTCAACCAGTTCAGAGCCGACGGGCAGGTCTTTGTCGGAGTGGTCGGCAATCACGTGCTGGCGTTTCGCGCACTTATGGAGCGGACCGTCAATCAAGGCGACGATCCCATCCC
>DATKEJ010000232.1:0-21571 GCA_035512315.1 Rhodothermales bacterium
GTATCAGAACCTCGAGCAGACGCAGCGGACATTCTTCTCCACGCAGGACCAGGAGCGAGCCCCGTTCGCCTCAGACCGATTTGGCCAGGACGATCAGGAGACCCTCGGCCTCGGCGCCTCGTGGACGCACCGTCTGTCGAACTCGACGTTCTATCAGGTCCAATTCGACTGGTCGAAGTTTGAGCGCTACCGCTATGACGCGGCGTTCTCGCAAGACATCAATGACGTCATTTTCTACGGCGACATTGACCATGCGGCTAACGCCACTGCTGCTCGCTACAAGCTCTGGAGCGAAGAAGACAGCACCTACCGCCGGAA
This sequence comes from Rhodothermales bacterium, assembly GCA_035512315.1. Taxonomy (GTDB): domain Bacteria; phylum Bacteroidota; class Rhodothermia; order Rhodothermales; family DATKEJ01; genus DATKEJ01. The sequence goes on from DATKEJ010000232.1 coordinate 319, forward strand.
CTACTCCGACGGCAGCTTGCCGGCTCTCGAGGACGTGTACTCGGTGCTGACGGCTCCGGGCGGTTCCGACCAGGCCTACCTGCGCAACGACAACGCGCAGTTCCGCCTGTCGGCGAACGCGACAACCCAGGTCGGCCTTCATCAGATCGAGTTCGGCGGTGAGTTCGAGCAGCGCACGCAGCGCTTATACTATGCCCTTTCCGGTATCGGCGGCATCTCGAGCGCTGCCCGCTACTTCGATGACGGTACCTGCGAAGCCGGAGCCGGTCAGTGTGTCGCAAGTTGGGACCGGCTGCCGTACGCCGCCGTCAAAGAAACCATCGACTACTACGGTTACAATTTCCTCGGCACGCGCGAGGCTGACAGCCAGAACATCGATGATTTCGTAAACGGCGCCACGGGTGAGTGCAACACCAACCCGGAGAGCACGTTGTGCGACATCGAGCCGTATCAGCCGGTTTACTATGCCGGGTACATTCAGGACAAAATCGAGTACAAGGACCTGGTGTTGAACCTCGGTCTGCGTGTCGACGTGTTCGACAACAACTCCCTCGTTCTGAAGGACCGGTTCGCGCTGCTTCCGATTCAAAGGGCAGCTTCGGTCAACGCTCCGGACAACATCGGTGACGACTTTGCCGTGTACTTCGATGGAAACAACAACATCGTCGGCTATCGCGACCTCGACGGCAACTTCTTCGATGCGAACGGGCAGGGTGCCAAAGGCTCCGACATCAACATAGTCGGCGCCCCGAAAGTCGAAGGAGAAGCACGGATTTCGTCGGCGGTGTTTGAAGACTACGAGCCGCAGACGACTTGGATGCCGCGCATCGGCGTGAGCTTCCCGGTAACCGACCAGTCCTTGTTCTTCGCTCACTACGACAAGACGTCACAGCGTCCGTTCGAGTTCTTCCATGACGGTCTCGAGGAGTATTTCCTGGCTGCTCAGGGCACGCAGACGGTGAACAACACCGGACTCAAGCCCACAACTACCACGGAATACGAACTCGGCTTCCGCCAGCGTGTCGGGGCTCGGTCAGCGTTCACCGTCTCGGGCTTTTACAAGGCGATCAATGGCCTGATCCAGCTCGAGTCCATCGCTTTCGGATTCCCGAACGGCTATTCGTTCTACGGCAACAACGACTTCGGAACGGTCAGAGGAGTTCAGTTCGAATTCGACCTCCGTCGCACGAACAACGTGTCGTTCAATGCGAACTACACGCTGCAGTATGCCAACGGAACGGGTTCCGACGGTTTGACCGCCACGCAGATCGCATGGCGCGGACCGGCTGATGGATCGGGCTTCCCGAACTTCCTCAGCCCGCTCGACTTCGACCGTCGTCACTCGGTCAACCTGAACGTTGACTATCGCCTCGGAAAAGGCGAAGGTCCGTCCCTCGGCGGCGCAACGATCCTCGAGAACTTCGGGTTCAACGTCGTGGCCAACTTGAGAAGCGGCAAACCCTTTACGCCGCTACAAGGCCCGAACCCGATCTTCAACAGCTTCATTCTGCCGCCGGCCGGCCGTCTGAATGGCGAGAACCTCGAGTGGTCGACGCTGGTCAACCTCCGTGTAGATCGGAGATTCGACCTGAGTGACAACCTTGGTCTGACCGCGTTCCTGTGGGTCCAGAACCTGCTCAACGCCGACAACACGCTGAACGTGTATCGGGCCACGGGGCTTCCGGGCGAAGACGGATGGAGAGAATCCGGCGAAGGTAGGGACTTCGTCAGGACGCAGGAAATTCCCGAGAATGCCTCGTTCCTGTACGGCGTGCGGATCGACGATCCCACGAACTATGGCATTCCGCGTCTGACCAGACTCGGTCTGCGGGTGAACTTCTAAATGAAGTGCGGCCGCGCGGGAGGCCGGCTGAACGCCGGCCCCCCGCCTTCCGGCCGGTCTGGGAATTCCATCCAATTAGTCAAAAAGAAATCCTCCAAAAGGAGAGTGATAATGACTGCCTTTCGAAAAACGCTTCTTTGGCTTCTACTCGCGGTCTTTGGCCTGAGTACAGCAGCGCTTGCTGACAGGGACAAAAACGAACGTGAGCTCGCAGCCTGGAGAGCAAAGAAACTGGACCAATTGCGACTCGAGTGGGCGGCTGCCGGCAAGACGTACGGCGCCTGCCAGGCTGGGGTTGCTTTCGCTGACCTCGACATCAATGCAGTTCGGGCCCGTTTGTACAATAACGGCGGCCTGTTCTGGAAAGGTGCGGGTCCGCTCTACAACGTGCCTCAGTCAGGCGCCGGGAACGCGATCTTCGCGTCCGGTATCTGGATCGGAGGTCTCGTCAACGGCGAGCTCCGCATGGCGGCGACGCCATACGGCCCTTGGGAGTTCTGGCCGGGTCCGCTCGATGACAACGGGAATGCACCTGCCGACTGCGGCATCTACGACCGGATGTTTAAGGTGAACCGCCAGGACGTGCTGGACTACAATGATACCGGCGTTGCCGTGCCCGACCTGGCCGACTGGCCGTTTGAGCTTGGCGCCCCCGTGATCGATGGGGACGGCAATCCGAACAACTACAACCTGGCGGGCGGTGACCGCCCCGAGATCCTTGGTGACCAGACCATCTGGTGGGTCATGAACGACAAAGGCAACGAGCACGCCTGGTCGCTGACGCAGCCGATCGGCATCGAAGTGCAGGTCACTGCCTTTGCCTTCAAGACGGCCGACGCCATCAACAACACGACGTTCTACAAGTACAAGTTGCTCAATAAGGGCGGCGTCCAGATGACCGAAACATACTTCGGCGTCTGGTCTGACCCCGACCTCGGCGATGCCGGTGACGACTACGTCGGATCCGACACCACGCTCGGTCTCGGCTTCGTCTGGAACGGCGACGACTTCGATGGCGGTTCAGACGGCTACGGGGATCGCCCGCCGGCTCTCGGTTACGACTTCTTCCAGGGACCGCTCGTGAACGACGACGGCATCGATAATGATGGGGACGGCGAAATCGATGAGGCCGATGAGCGCATCGGCGGAACGAAGTTCGTGTACTACAACAACGACTCGACGGTGCAGGGTAACCCCAGCGCCGGCGAAGATGCCTACAGATACCTGAGGGGTCTCTGGCGAAATGATGTGCCCATTACTCTGGGCGGCACGGGCCTTGGATTCTCCAACACTCCGGTAGACTACATGTTTCCCGGTCATCCCCCGGCATTCTGGAGTGAGGAGAACGTCGACGGCGCCGGCTCGCGCAACACGCCGGCCGACCGCCGATTCATCATCTCGTCAGGACCGTTCACCCTGCAGCCTAACGCTGTTCAGGAAATTGTGTACGGCATCGTCTGGGCGCAGGCGGGCGATCGTTTCGCTTCGGTCGACAAGATGAAGTCTGACGACGCGCTCGCTCAAGCGGCGTTCAACGTCAACTTCGAGCTGCCACCGCCGCCGGATCCTCCGCGCATCGAAGTGGCTGAACTCGACGGTACGATTGTCTTGAAGTGGGGCTACCGCCCATCCGACAACAACTACCTCGATCAGTACGAAGTCGAAAACCCATTCCTCGCCGACGTCGACGTGGAGGACAAGACGTACAACTTCGAGGGATACCAGGTCTTCCAGTTCCGGTCTGAGAATGACCTGGTGGGTACCGTGATCGGTACGTTCGATGTCGCCGGAAACGGCGTGACGAGAGTCGTCGATATAACCGATGCCACGACCAATATCCCGGTCGCATCGGTGGCCGTAAACGGAACCGACAGCGGCGTGAAGCACTCGATGCAGTTCAACAACCTGACCAACTATACCGATTACTACTTCGGGGTTCAGGCGTACGCTTACAACGAGAACTCGTCACCGCTGATTTCGAAGAGCGCGATCAGCCGGGTGAAGGTGCGGCCCTCGAAGCAGTTGGCCAGAAACGGCGGGACTGCCATCAATGAGGATGCCGTCGCAGCGGCTATAGCCGGGGAAGCTACGTTTACGTTGGACAACGAGAAGGTCACGAAGGTTGGCGTCGGCGGTGGACTGGTCTCAGCGACCGTGGTCGACCCCTCGCAGTTGACTGGTGATACCTACACAGTCAACTTCTACTCCGTTGATGTCTCTGACGATCCGGAGCATCCGGAGCTTGTGACGAACTACGACATCGTCAACAGCGCCGGCACGAAGATCTTTGACGGCGCCACGGCGATCGCGGCGTTCGGTGGTGCTGCGCCGCAGGGCGATGACGTTCTGATAGCCGACGGTCTGTCGTGGACGGTTTCCGGACCGGCGCCGGCTGCCTACGACATAGACGGCGGCGGAACGTACGCGTTCGTGCAGGTGGAGGGAGCAGCGGGCGTTGAAGCTGATGCCTGCGGACCCGGTGCGGTTTCAAGGTTTGGCTGCGCCGAAACGGGCGGCAACTGGGTCTATGGATCCTTCAACGGTGCGGGCGACTGGGTGATGTATCACATCGGTGATGGCCCGGAGGCGTCAATCGGTCCTCATGCTCCGAACGACTTTGAGATCCGCGTGACCGACGATGTATCGTACGGGCAATATATTTTCACGTCCGGGAATACGATCGCGACGCCCTTCGAGGTATGGGACATCGGCCCGACGGGTTTGTTCGGCGTCAACGATCCATCTGACGACGTGCAGATGATTCCGGTGCTCTTTGCCGACGGCGGAGGTGAGTGTTTCTTCGGATTCGGTGAGGCCGACGATCCCTTTGGCTTGGGTTGGCAGGTAACCGAAAGGATCTATGCCTACTACGCCGTGGACAACGACTACGCCGCGTGGCACTCGGCCGCCAAGGCCCTGGTCGACGCGCATCCCGAGGGATGCCCAACGTCGCCCGAGACCGATCCGCTCTTTGACCTGATGGATCTCGGCCGCGGTCGTCCGATTCAGCGGATCGTCTTCATGATGGACCCGACGTCACCGCTTTATCGTGACGAGATGATTCCGGTGGGTAACGTGATCCGGTTCTATACGACGAAGCCGAACCTTCCCGGGGACGTCTTTACGGTGAACACTGCCGGCTTCGAAGTCAAAAGACAAGATGCCGCTTCCGCCGAGGAGGCCCTGGATGCTCTCGCGATCGTGCCGAACCCCTACAAGGGTGCGTCCAATTACGAGCTGACCAACCTGGCCGACGTCGCTCGTTTCACCAACATGCCGCAGACCGCGACCATCAGGGTCTTTACGCTCTCAGGCTCGTTGATAAAGACGCTCAACAAGAGCGGCCCATCGACGTCACTCGACTGGGATCTGACGACTGAGGAGGGTCTGCCGATCGCAAGCGGCATGTACCTCATCCACGTCGAGGTTCCAAATGTCGGCGAAAAGGTGATCAAGTTTGGTGTTGTGAAGAAGCGTATCCAGCTTGACCTGTTGTAAACGTCTGGGAACGGCCTCCGTCCCGAGTCGTCGGGACGGAGCCCGAACCCCTCACACCATGAAACTTGAAGATTTAGAACCGCGAATCTGGAGAGATAAAATGAAAGCGAAAGTCTTTATCTACAGCCTTCTCGCCGTCGCTGTGGTCGGTCTGGTGTTTGACACCTCATCGGCCCAGAACGATCGTCGGGGAACTGCAGGCGCATCCGAGCTCCTCGTTCCCTTGACGGCGAGATCGGCTTCAATGTCGGCGCCCGTCACGAGCGGCCTTGCCAACCTTAACCCGCTCGAGGGCGTGGTCGCGAACCCGGCCGGCCTCACCTCGGGTAGTGGCGCAGGGACGTCCGCGATGTTCAGCCGTACTGAATACGTGGCCGACATCGGCATCAACTACTTCGGCGCTGCTCAAGCGTTCGGAAACAACGTCCTGGCGATCTCCGTGTCGTCATGGGACTTTGGAACGCTGCAGAAGACGACCGAGAATACGCCCGAGCTGTCTGAGCTTACTTTCGACGCAGGCAGCACGGTCTTCGGTGTGTCGTTCGCTCGTCAGTTCACCGACCGTATCGCTGCCGGTGTGACGGTCAAAGGCGTGAATGAGGAGATCGACGATGTTTCTGCGAGCGGCGTGGCCTTCGACGCAGGTATGACCTACGTTGCAGGCGAGTCAGGCGTTCGCTTCGGCGTCGCGCTGAAGCACTTCGGCCCGCAGATGCAGTTCAGCGGCGTCGGTCTGACGAAATTCGCTACGATCCCGAGTCAAGAGCCGGGTTCGAAGCAGAACGCCCTGAACATCGAATCCGAAGGGTTTGAGCTCCCGTCGCAGCTCAACGTGGGTGTTGCCTACACGCGTCAAGTCGGCAGTTCGGCCGACGTGACGTTCATGGGCAACTTCGCGTCAAACTCCTTTACGCAGGATCAGTATGCCGGCGGTGTGGAGTTGGGTGTGATGAACCTCATCTACCTGCGCGGCGGCTTTATGCTCGTCGAGGAGACCGACTTCACGTTCTACAAACAATACAACCTCGGTGCAGGTCTGAACCTGGACATGGGCGGCAGCCGTCTCACGGTAGACTATGCCTTCCTGCCCACCGAGTTCTTTGACGACGTGAACATGTTCTCAGTCGGCTTCGAACTCTAAGCAGAGTCGAGTCACTCGAAAGTGATGGAGCGGGGTGGGGCCTCAGGGTCCCACCCCGTTTCTTTTGCAGAAACATATCTTCAGGCCTGTGGTCGGAATCTCCCAATCGCCCACGACGACGACCTCACGACTCTCGATGATTCAGTCATCCACCCGCCTGCTGCGAATACTGATATTCGGAGCCGTCCTCAGCGCAGGCTGCGGATCGCCTGGCTCAAAGTCCGGAGATGTTGACCAGGCGCCTTCGAACACTGCTCTCATTTTTCGCAATGTGACTGCGGAGGTGTCGTTCGTAGGGGATGAGGCCTGCGCCGGCTGCCACGAAGAGGAATACGCGGGGTACCAGTCACACGGTATGGCAAACTCGATGGAGCGAGTTGTAAACGCCGAGGCTGTAGGACCCTTGCCGAGCCCGGCTGTCTACCACGCAGCAACCGACCTGAACTATCGAGCCTTCGAGGCCGACGGAGGCTTCTTTCAGGAGGAGTACCGCCTCGACGAATCCGGTCGCACGACGCACCGGCTCGTACGGTCGATCGACTGGGTCGTCGGGAGCGGCACTGCGGCGCGAACGTTCCTCACCGTCGAGAACGGTCTTTACACCGAGATGCCTCTCACGTGGTACACGCAGCGGGAGAAGTGGGATCTCAGCCCGGGGTATGACCAGCTTAATAACCGATTCTCGCGCGAGATCCCCGACCGCTGCATGGCCTGCCACAACGACTACCCGGACGGAGTGCCCCACGTCAAGGGAAAGTATGAGCGTGTTGCCGAGGGCATTTCCTGCGAAAGATGCCATGGGCCCGGATCACTGCATGTCGACGAGCGGCTCGCTAACCCCGAGCCCGCCTCCGCGATAGACCTTACAATCGTCAATCCAGCTCACTTGAACCTCGACCGGAGACTCGACGTCTGCCAACAATGCCATCTCAACGGCACCGTGTCGATCCTTCGAGAGGGGCGGTCGCCGTACCAGTTCCGACCCTCGGAGGCACTGTCGAGCCACCTTTCCCTCTTCAGCGAGTCGACAGGGGAGTTTAAGGTAATCTCGCACGCATCCCGGATGATGGTGAGCGCCTGCTTCATCGCGACGCAGGCCGCCGAGAAGCCGATGGATTGCACCACGTGCCACAATCCTCACGAAGGGTTCCGAAGTTCGGGCCCGGAATACTTCGACAAGACGTGCCGGACGTGCCACCAGCCGGAGCAGCTCGCCGCAAGGGTGAGTCCGGAGAACGCCGGCGACCACACGGCGACGTCAGCGTGCGCGTCCTGTCACATGCCGAAGGAGGCCGTAAACGACGTGCCGCACTCGTCGTTCACCGACCACTGGATTCGCGTCGTGGGTCGAAATGATGATGCCGTGACGACGACAGCCAACGCTCAGCCCGTAGAGCTGAGGCCGTATTTCTCCCGCGACGAGGGCACTCATGAGGGCGACATCTACGAGGGTGTCGCATACTTCGTGTTCGGCAAGACGCAGGGCGATGTCTCGATGATCACTCGCGGCGTGGAGATGCTGTCAAAGACCCTGACCGAGAGCGACACGCTCGGGGACGCGTGGTACCAGCTCGGATTTGGGCTCGTAACGCTCGAGCGCTTCGAGGAGGCTGAGGCGCCGCTGGAGAAGGCCGTGCGGCTCGGACCCGACGTGCCTGAGCGGCTGAACACGCTCGCCCTCCTCTACGAACGGCTCGGTCGGGCGCCTCAAAGGATCGAGGGACTCTTCCGGCACGCGCTGGACGTCCAACCTGCCGAGGCGGCAATCAGGGTGAACTACGGGCGGTTCCTGGAGACCCAGGGTCGGGAGCAGGAAGCGGCACGCCAGTACCGCGAGGCAATGAGTCACCAGCCATCCCTGGCTACCGCACACTACAACCTTGGCACATTGCTGGTAAAGCAGGGAGAGATCGAGGAGGGCCTGAAGGCTCTGGCTGAGGCGATCCATCTCGACCCGGACTATGAGGATGCCTATGGCAACCTGGCCGTCGTCCTTGCCGCACAGGGGCGGAATTCGGAGGCCCTGACCTATTTCAGGCGCGCCGCCACCGCCGCCCCGAATGACCCCGTCGCCCTGAACAACCTTGGCTCCTTCTACCTCAATCAGGGGCAGGATGCACAGTCGGTGCCGCTGCTCCAGAAGGCGGTCGAGATCGACCCTGAGTACGTCGACGCGCTGGTGAATCTCGCCCTCGCCATGGTGAGAACGGGGCGGGACACCGAAGCACTCGAGTATGCAAATCGGGCGCTGGCAATCGATCCGGGGAATGAACGGGCGGCGCAGATAAGGAAAGCCGTCATCCCGGACTCGATCCGGGATCCAGGTTGAAGACGCTAAACGCTAAACGAGAAACGCTAAACGGCGGCGAGCGATCGAGCACGTCCGTGCGAGACGGCAACGGCGTCTGTCCCCCTCCACGAGGGGGCGGCTGAGCAAGGACCCAATTCTGCCGGCACGAACTCAAGGAGAGTGCTCAGCCGGGGGTGGTCGAGGGCGACCGAGACTCGCTGACTCAGAAACCTCGAGCCGCAAAGAATGCCTAGACGCTAAGGAAGATTCTCTCACGCAGAGAGCGCAAAGTACGCTGAGAATCTGGATCCCGGATCGAGTCCGGGATGACCAAGTACCAAGTACCACGTACCAAGTACACGGGGGCAACCCGGAACCTGGAACTTGGAACCTGGAACCTCTACAACCTGGAACTTAGGACCGTTTTTCCGCAAAGAAATTCCGCAGCAGTTGCGCCGACTCTTCGGCGAGAACGCCTGAGACAACCTCGACGACGTGGTTCAGCCTCCTATCGCGCGGGATGTTGTACAGGGTCGAGCAGCTGCCCGCCTTTTCGTCGAACGGGCCGAAGACGAGACGGCTCAGGCGCGACCAGACGATCGCGCCCGCGCACATCGGGCACGGTTCGAGGGTTACGTACAGGGTGCACCCGTCGAGGCGCTTTTCCGCAGCTGCCGAACAGGCAGCCGTTATTGCGATCATCTCGGCGTGTGCGGTCGGGTCCTTCAACTGCTCTACCATGTTGTGGCCCTTCCCGAGCACCACTCCGTCGCGAACAACGACCGCCCCAACAGGAACCTCCTTCTCCTCGTATCCGCGCTCGGCCTCCCGAAGGGCCAGCTTCATCCAGTGTCGATCCGGTTCCAGGAAAGAAGAGAGTGACATGCGGCGGCGATGTGCGGAGGTCTACCGTGTGCGTTTGCGTGGCAATATACGTAGGGACATGCCGCCAGGCATGTCCGGTACCGCCAGACAGTCCGACGGGACCCGTGGAGAGGAGACGAAACTTGCGGTCATGTTACCTGCCGGCGTCGCTGTCCCCCTCTTGGCTGGTAGGTCACCCCGCGCTTCAGCGCGGGGAAGGAGGCACGGTAGAATCCTTCCGGGCTTCAGCCCCAAACGGCACTTTTCCCGCGGTAGACCTCGCCGGGCTGAAGCCCGGCTCGGAGGGTGTGGGTCGGCTCGCTACCCCGGGCTGACTGGCCGGACCCGATGATTCGTTCCTCCCTGCCGTTGCATCAGGGACCCCGACTGGCTCGATCCGAGTTTGTCAAGAGACCGGAGTGGAGTTGCTCGCTCGTTCGGGGCGGGCCGTTTGACGTTTGACGTTCGACGTCTGCAATCAGGCCTGTTTGCCGCGAACCAAGTCGATGAACCTGAGCACCACGGCGATCAGGAGGAGAATGACGAGTATTTTGACGCCGAGGCCGAGCAATACCGACCCGATTCGGAGCAGGAAGCCCAGAAGCGAGAACGCGACCATCAGCACGATGGCCACCACGGTCAGTCTTAGAATTTGATCGAGCTTCATGTGAGGAGTGAAATGACTCGGTGCAGCTAGTCGGTCCTATCGATTTCAAACCACTCGGACGTCTGAAGGCCGGCGCCCGTTTCTCCGAAACCGCCTATAATGAGTATTCGATCCGTGTTCCAAATAGTTGCGGTGTGTCCCCACCTTTTTTGAAGAAGGCCGGATCCATTCGGGAACGGGTAGAACCGGCGGATCGCTGAAAAATACACCTCGGCGCTTTGAGTAGCCGAGTTCAATTCAAACTCGCGTCCTCCGAAGATGAGAATCTCCCCCTCGACCATTCGAGCGGCGGCCTGGCCGCTTCGATGGAATTGTATCGGACCCGTGGATTCGATGCGAATGCCGGTTGTGGTCGACAACGTCGCCTGGAAGACGACGTCGTCGAAAAGGTCTTCGGCCAGGAAAATGCTCCCGCCGACGAGGTACTCGGCGCGGCTGCCAACTTGAGGCTGAATGGCTGTGGTCGTATGGTCTGTTATGGCATCGATGGTCGGGCCGATCGTGGGCCCCAGCGCGACGAGAGAATCGTTCCGGAACTGGAATACCCTGAGATCGCTTCGAATTCCCAGCCTGGGCTGCGGTCGATACTGTACGTCGCCCCACCCGCCGTACAGGTACAAGAAGGTCTCAGTCGTTTGCCCCCGCCCGAGGGTAAACAGGATGGTCGTGTGTCCGGATCTGCGTATCGGGTCGCCGGCGACAGGGATCGGCACGAAGGCGGCCAAATCGGGATCGAATACTTCCACCTGCTCGACGAGTTCGTTCACGGTCGGGGGCTCCGTAACCTCCGAACCACCGAGAATCAGCACGCGCCCGTTGGGCAGAAGCGTTGCCGTGTGCTCAGTCCTGCGATGCAGCATAAAGTACTCGGCGGGCGCCGATCTGAGGTCAATGGGCGAGTAGATCCAGACGGCGTTCGAGGCCGGCTGGTTCGGCAGTGTGGAACCGCCCGCGACCATGAGCCGGCCGTCCGCAATGCGCAGCGCCGTGTGGCCTCCTCGCGGCTCGGGCAGCCGCAGCTCACCAGGCGTCGACACTGCCGGCAGGGCTACCGCGTAGAGCGTATCGGTCGACTGGACACCCGTCGCGTCGAACGCCTCGATGACGAGAAGCGTGAGGCCGTAATTGAGTCTGATCTCTCTCCCAAATTTGCCCGCTTCCTCTCTGGGAAGAAGGGCAATGCCGTTGAGCTGCATCGAGTCGACGCCGTTTTGCGACGTCGCTTGAATCTCGAGGATTACGTTACGCTGGAGCTGAACCGTCGAAAGATCCGGACTGAGAACCTCGATCTCGGGAGCTCGCTCCTCGACGAACGGCCGCTCGCACCCGACACTGAGACAGCCGACCACGACGGCTGAAATCCAGAGTGGGAAGCGCAACGGTCGAGAGGCTGCGGCGTGGCGGTCAGTCATGGTCAGGGTACTCGACCTCCTGGAGCACCAGACCGCGCGCAGGCGCCGCCTGGCCGGCTCGGCGCCTGTCCTTTGAGCCGAGTATCTGAAGGAACTCCTCCTCGCTGACCTTCCCGAAGCCGACGTCCATCAGAACCCCGACTATCGTTCGCACCATACCGTGTAGAAATCGATCAGCCGTGATTCGAAACACCCAATCGCCCTCGCGCTCTTCGGGAATCCACGCCGCGCTGACGACGGAGCAGACCCGGTTTCGGGTTTCGGAGCGGACCCTGCAGAACGCGCTGAAATCATGACGCCCGATCAGAAACTCGGCTGCCTTGTTCATCGCTGAGAAATCAGGTTTTCCTTTGAGAAGCCAACGGGTTCCCGCATCCAACGCGCGCGGCTGAACAGAAACGCGGTATTCGTAGGTCCTGCTGGAGGCGCTGTAACGTGCGTGGAAGTCATTCGAAACTTCCGCGACGTCGATGATTCTTATCGCTCGGGGCAAGAGACCGTTCAGAGCCCCCTGAAGTTTCCACGAATCTATGCTTTCAGGCAGGCAAAAATGAGCCACCTGTCCTCTTGCATGGACACCGGCATCCGTCCGGCCCGAGCCGATCACACCAGGCTGAAGACCGGTAACGATCGACAAGGCGCGCTCGATTTCGGCCTGCACAGACGGAACACCGGGTTGAACTTGCCATCCGTGCAGGTTGGTGCCGTCGTATTCGATAAGTAGCTTATACGTCTTCAACTCACAGTGGTGAAAGGGAACCGGATGCCGACGCTTATTTACCTCATCGGTTTCATGGGAAGTGGAAAGAGCACCTTGGGATCCATTCTTGCGAACGTGCTCGGATACGACTTCATGGACCTGGATGACGTTCTCGTGACGCGTTTCCGCAGATCGATCGAGGCCGTCTTCACCGAGGAAGGCGAGGATGCCTTCCGGGCCGCCGAGCAGGCGCTTGTTCGAGAGTCGACGATGATGGAAGAGACGGTCATCTCGACGGGAGGCGGAGCGTTTCTCTTTGCGGAGAACCGCTCGCTCATGTCGCAGCACGGACTGACGGTGTACCTACGGCTGCCCCTGTCGCTTCTCGTCGACAGGCTGCGGTCGAGCCGTCACCGGCCGCTCCTTTACGATGATCGGGGCGTCACTCTCACGGGCGCCGCTCTCGAAACCCGTATCGGTCACCTTCTCGAGGAGCGCGAGCCCTTCTACGAAATGGCCGATCTTGTCATCGACGTCGAGCCGGGATCCGTCGGTCAGACCGTCGACACCCTGTTCAAGGAGATTCAGGCGTTCGCGAAGAAACCGGCCTGAAGATCGTCCGGACCCGTCAGTCGAAACGTCCTGCGATGGCACGCCGCGGGGCCCAGTGCCTTAATCGCTTCGATGTGCGCCCTGGTCGCGTACCCCTTGTGCTCGGCAAGCCCGTACCCGGGGAAGTCAATCTCAAGCGAGCGCATCATGGCATCTCTCTTGACCTTGGCGAGCACGGAGGCGGCCGCGATGGCGTGACAGAGGGCATCGCCGTCAACCACGGTCTGCTGTGGAACCGGGAGCGGATGAATCACCTGGTTGCCGTCGACAAGGACGAAATCGGGCTGCGGAATGAGCTGCGTGAGCGCTCTTCTCATCGCCAGGAGCGACGCCCGAAGAATGTTCATGTTGTCTATCTCACCGACGGTGCAAACACCGTACGCGAAGGTCAGCGCCCGCGATTCGATGCGTCGGGCGAGGCGTTCGCGGGTTTCGTGATCGAGCAGCTTCGAATCCCGCACGCCCCGAATCCGCAGGCGCGGCGGCAGCAGTACCGCTGCGGCGACGACGGGCCCGGCAAGACATCCCCTGCCTGCCTCGTCGGCCCCCGCAATCCGGCTGTAGCCGGCCATCCGCGCGTTGTCCTCATGAGCAAACGACGGCGCCCGCGATCGCCCACTTGAACTGTTCCTAGCTTCGCTCATCGTAATGGTCGGGAAGGTCGTTTTCGTAAAGCACCACGTCTCCCGCTCTTAGAGCCTCCTTGAGGACTGTCTGTGCCTCGAACAGCGAATCGACTACCCGAATGCGGCTCTCGTCGAATCCTGCGCTCGTGAGGCCTTCCCTGATGGGTTCAGTCTGCCTCCTCCCGACGAGGATGGCCAAATCGACGCGATCGGCCATGAACGCGCCCAGCGCACGATTCTCGGCTTCCTGCCGCTCTCCGAGCTCGATCATCCCCGGTGTCACGATGACTCGCTGCCCGGAGTCGAACCGCGAAAGAATATCGACCGCGCTTCGGGCCCCGACCGGGTTCGAGTTGAACGCATCGTCGATGACCGTTATCTGACCCTCCTTGCGGAGGTTCAGCCGGTGGGGGACCGGCTTCAGCCCAGCGACCGCGTGCTTCATCTGGCGGAGCGTCATCCCGAAGAGCCTTCCGACGGCGAGCCCTAGCAGAATGTTGAGCACATTGTGCTTGCCCAGGAGAAGGGACTGCATATCGGCTTCCTCTCCACTCCTGTCCACGACGCGAAAGTGACAGCCGGACGTATCGTATCGGATGTCGGTTGCCCGTAGGTCGACGTCTGTTCGTTCGGTAGAGACGACGGTTACCGGTCCGGATGCTCGCGAAGCCAACGTCATGACTTTCTCGTCGTCTCCGTTGGCCACTACCGGTCCACCCCGCTTCATGCACTCGATGAGTTCGCCTTTCGTCTCGAGGATGGCTTCCTCCGAACCCATGGTTTCGAGATGTGCGAGGCCGATGGAAGTGAGTACCGCGATGTCCGGGGTCGCGATGGTGCAGAGTTCCTTTATGTCGCCACGGTAGCGCGCGCCCATTTCCAGCACGAGAAAGCGGTGCCATTCCTCCAGATCGTTGTTGATGACCTTGCAGATCCCCATTGGCGTGTTGTAGCTGGCGGGCGTCTCGAGCACATTGAACTGCCGTCGAAGGACCTCCGCGATGGCAAATTTGACGCTCGTCTTCCCATAGGAGCCTGTGATACCGATCACCGTGGTGTCCTTTTGCCGCTGCATCCGCTCCCTGGCCTGTCGCTTGAATCCGTTCTGGATGCTGACTTCAACAGGTCGCATCAGACTGCCCGCCAGCCCGACCGTTCGCGGAGCGAGCATGTCGGCTGCCAGCCATCCGAGCAGATACCAGGCCGGCTCGAGCGGCGTCTCCAACAGCGCGGCGATCGAACCCGCCGCCACGAGGGCGAGTGCAAGAACGGCGGTGGTCGTAAGGAGCCGCTTGAGTCTCGCGGTGAAAACGAGTGGCTTCTTCGCTTTGTTGGTGCGGTATCGCCTCGCCGAAGCGAAAATGAGGCACCAGGCGACTAGTCCGACGATTGTGAGCGTGTTGGATGTGAAGAACGGCTTCGCCCAGAGAAGCAGTATTACGAGAGCGGCCACCAGGTATCGCCTGAGCAGGATCGTACTTAGCGGCTGATGGCGGAGCCACGAAGAGAACTCACGATTCTTGTAGCCTTCCAGCTGCAGTACGTGAAGGTAGTACCGGTGCCTCCGCCAGGTGTGGAAGCCCGTCAACAACGTGGCCAGTACGCTAAGGAGCGCGATTCCTATCAAATTGCCCTCCAGACTCCAATCGTGCGCTGACTCAACTTGCTGACCCCTGTTCAATGAAATGTCGTGTTCCGGCTCTAACCGTGGCCGGATCGTCAAGGTATCCGTAGTGACCCGCGTCTTTCAAGGGTACGACGCCCGAATCGGGAATAGCCGCGGCCAGCTTTTCGATCTGGCGGGAACCGACCGCAGTGTCCCGCTCTCCCCAGAATATCAGCGTGGGAACGTTGACGCGTGAGAGGCGATCATCCACGAAAAAATTGACGGTCCTCACAAAAGTCTCGCGCATAACGCCCGATAGCGCGCGGTAGTCTGATGATCCGAGCATTCTCCAGACAATACTGTCTCGAAGCCAATCCAGACCTTTCATCCTGACATTCGTTGGGAGAACCATGAACGGAGCCTTCAGAAAGGTCGCGACAAAAGATTTGAACCGAACCTTCAATCCACGCTGAGGGCGAATTCCGGACGGGCTAATCAGAACCAGCCTGTTGATGAGTCGGGTGAATCGAGCATCGGATGCCATGAAGAGCGCGATGCGGCCTCCGTTCGAATGACCGACAATCGTTACGCCGTTCGGCGATTCATTTTGAATCACGTCGGAAACGAGCTGCGCGCATTCCTCCACGCCGATCGGAGCCGGGGGAGGGGGCGTTCGGCCGTGACCGGGGAGATCGACGTTTAGAACGCGAAAGCGATCGTCGAGCATGCGCGCGATCGGTCGCATCAACTCCGCTGAACTGCCCCATCCGTGCAAGAGTACGACGCACGCGCTTCCGTCAGGACCCGATACCTCGTAATGAGGCAGGGTAGTCGACCCGTCCGTTGAAGTTCGTTCGACGTCGTCACGGCTATCTGGTAACAATGCGAGAAACCAGTTATCTTGTTCAGCGTTGCAGTATTCGGTCGGCGAAAATCTATTCAATCCTCCGGCCGAGCATCGTGGGTAAGGGCGTCGAACGTTGGTCGTTCGACGGAGGCTTACGCCCAGCAAGATACTAAGATTTCAGCAGCCCTTCTTGTGTCTGGGATGTCCAGCCGACGGTCAATGTCGGCAGGAAAGCTTCGTTTTCGGCGACTGCCAATCGTTTTCAAACGGAAGACGAGAATCTTTTCGCGGAAGGCCGGTAAAAACAAATATGTAGTAACAAATGGCTGATCAGTCATTTTCGGGGTTGATCGAACTCATCGGTGAGAAGAAGTTCGGCTTCATCAGAACACTGAGGCCCGATGTTCCGAAGGGTGACAAAGATCCGTTCGTCCCGCCGGCGATGATCAAGAAGTATCACCTCCGCGACGGGCTTCTCCTCGAGGGTACCGTTCGGCCCGGGCGCCGCGGCGCGATGCAGGTCAACCACATCGATACCGCCAACGGAATTCCGATCGAAACGTGGGCGAAATTGCGTTCGTTCGACTCGGGCAACATTATTTATCCGAACGAGAAACTCAATCTCGTGACCAGCCCCAACGACATTTCCATGCGGGTGGTCGATCTCGTTGCCCCGATCGGAAAGGGCCAGCGCGCGCTGATCGTGGCGCCCCCGCGGACCGGTAAGACCATCATCTTGAAGCAGATCGCCGCCTCGCTTACGGAAAATCACCCGGAAGTGTCGCTTGTGGCGCTACTGGTGGACGAACGGCCTGAGGAGGTGACGGACTTCATCCGTTCAACCGTGGCCCGGGTTTTTGCCTCGTCGAACGATCGCGAGGATGACAATCACGTCCGTGTTTCCAACCTCGCACTGGCGTATGCCCGTCGCCAGGTGGAGATGAAGAGGGACGTTGTGATGCTACTCGACTCCCTGACGCGGTTGGGGAGAACGTTCAATCTGTACATGTCCGGGAGCGGGCGGACGATGTCCGGCGGTCTTGATTCAAAGGCGCTGACCATTCCTCGTAAGATCTTCGGTTCTGCGCGGAATATCGAGGGTGGCGGATCGCTGACGATCGTCGCGACGGCGCTCATCGAGACGGGGAGTCGAATGGATGACGTGATATTCGAGGAGTTCAAGGGCACCGGCAACTCCGAAATCGTGCTCGACCGCATGATGGCAGACAAGCGTGTCTACCCGGCCATCAACTTGCGGAAAAGCCGCACGCGAAACGAGGAGCTGCTGCTTGGCGACCTGGTGGAGCAGCAGCACCGGTTGATGCGAGCTTTGAACTCCCGTTCGCCGATTGAAGCGATGCAGGCGCTCATCCGACACATCCAGCAAACGCCCTCCAACGAGATTCTCCTCAACGATCTCGTGCCCTCCTGAAAGGTTACGCCGAGGGCTCCTCAGTTGTCTATAGGAAGCAAGAGATGAGTTCTCAAAACGCTTCCAATGAATACACATGAGGATTTGAAACCGGGTTCGTCCAACGGTTCCGTCAGACTGCCCATTCGCGAGTGGCACGCAACCGAGCGTCCTCGTGAAAAGCTCCTTCATTTCGGGCCGTCCTTCCTTTCGACTGCCGAACTGATCGGCCTGATCATAGGAAGCGGCGCTAGTCTGCGGACTGGATCGATGACCGCAATTCAGCTCGGCCAGGTGCTCGTTTCGAGGGATCGCTCGCTGAGAGCCCTGTCGAACACCGACGTTCTGGAGCTCACCGCCGTGGCCGGGGTGGGGCCCGCCAAGGCCGCCCGTCTCGTCTCCGCGTTTGAACTTGGCAGACGGATCGAAGCCGACCCCGGAACGGAGCGCATTCGCGTGACGGCGCCCGAAGACGTGGCGCGCGTTTTCATCCCGCTCATGCGGGATTTGAAGCGGGAAGTCTTCAAGGTGATCACGCTGAATAGCGCCGGGGTCATTACGGGCGAGAGTACCGTCAGTGAGGGCGGACTTGCAGCGAGCATCGTCGAGCCTCGGGCGGTCTTCAGAAGGGCCGTTCTCGGGAACGCCGCTTCGCTAATCTGCGTGCACAACCACCCCTCCGGAAATCCGGAGCCAAGCGAGCAGGATCTTCGGATCACACGGCAGCTCGTCGAAGCAGGGAAGCTGATGGGGATCCCGGTCCACGATCACATCATCATCGCCGGATCGACGTACACGTCTCTTGCGGGGAGGGGGTTGATTTGAGCCACACGGGAATTTCAAAGTGTCTTACAACCACCCCATGCTTCAGAGCGGGGTAACGGCGGCGAAAGGAACATTCGTGACTTCATCCTCGCCGCGAGTCGTTGACTACAATGGAGTTAACTAAAAAACGCCCTGACGGCCCCAACCACCCGATCCACATCCTCTTCCGACATCGCCTGGTGCAGCGGGAGGCTTATCGCAGACTCGTAGTACGACCGCGCCTGGTCAAGACCATGCATCGTGTACCCCAGGTCCCGATAGTACGGGTGCATGGGTACCGGCAGGTAATGTACCTGAACCCCGATGCTCCGGGCTCGAAGGAAGTCGAAAAGGTCTCGCCGGATGGATGGCTCGACACGGATGACGTACAGGTGCCACGCCGGCTCGACACCTGCCTTTGGCGCCGGACGTTCGACGGGAAGGCGGGCTAGCGCCTCGTGGTAGACGGCAGCGAGTCGCCGGCGCGTTTCCGTGTGCTCGTGAAGTCGAGCAAGCTGGCTCAGTCCGAGAGCGGCATGCAGTTCGCTCAGTTTGTAGTTGAATCCTAGAAACTGCTGCTCGTAGTACCAGTCGCCGTGCGGCTCCTCGTGCAGACGCGGGGCCTCCCGAGTCATCCCGTGTGTCCGGAACTGCCTCAGCACCTCTTCACGACCCCGGTCGGCCCCGACCACCATGCCTCCCTCCGCGGAGGTTATGTTCTTGACGGGATTGAAACTGAACGCGGCCATGTCTGCCAGTTCTGAGGGACGAGACCCCGAGATCGTTGCTCCGGGAGAGTGTGCCCCGTCCGACAGAAGAAGCAGGTCTCGTTCGGCAGCGATCCGCCGCAGCCGCGGATAGTCGGCCGGATGCCCGGCGAAATCGACTGCGAGAATGGCCCGAGTGGAATCGGTGACTGCTTGTGCGGCGCGGTCTGAGTCGATGCAGACGGACGAAGGTTCGACATCGACGAAAACCGGTTTGCCGCCGGTGTAAAGCACGGCGTTGGCTGTCGATGCGAACGTCATGGCCGGAAGGATGACCTCGTCCCCAGGCCGGATTCCGGCCGCGGCGCACATCCCGTGCAGGGCGGATGTTCCCGAGGAAAAACCCACAGCGAACGAAGCGCCCGCAGCCGATGCGAATACCGATTCGAATTGCTCCAGCCTTGATCCCTGCGATATAACGGGACTCTTGAGGGCTTCGATCACGGCGTCGATGTCGGCGTCCGTTACCAGTTGGCGGCTGTACGGAAGGAACCGATTCGTCATCGTCCCGCCTCCAGGACTGCGCGGTAAGACGAGACAATGTCAGACAGCGTTTCGCGCAACGGCCGCTCACAGCGCAGGCCGGTAAAGGCGTGCAGTTTGCTCACGTCGGGGATCCGCACGACGACATCCTCAAACTGGGTTCCGTAGACCGACTCGTAAGGAACGAACTCGATGGGCGACCGGCTGCCCGTGAGATCGATTACGGTTTCGGCGAGCTCGCGAATCATGGTTGGCCGATCATTTCCCACATTGAATATCGCGCCGGTGGCCGCCGGCGTGCGCATCAACGCGAGCACGGCCCGAATAGCGTCTGACACGTCGGTAAAGCACCTCAACTGCCGTCCGTCGTTATACACTGTCAATGGCCGCCCCGCCAAAGCCTGCTCCACGAGTCTCGGCACGACGGGGCCATTCAGACCCTGCTGCCGCGGGCCGATAACGTTGAATAACCGCACGATGACCGCCCTCAGGCCCTCCTCCTGGGACTTCGCCAGTGCGAGAAACTCCTCTACGGCCTTGATTCCGGAGTAAGACCACCGGTGAACCTCCGTCGGTCCGTAAACGCGGTCGGACTGCTCGGTCAGCTTGGAGACGCCCGTGCCTCGACCGTCCAGCGCCTTTCCATAGATCTCGGATGTGGACGTGAGCAAAAGCCTCGGTTTGAATCGCGTGGCGAGCTCGAGCACGGTGTCGATGCTCCTCAAGTTGTTGAGGATCGTCTGGCTCGACGTTTGCGAAGCCAGCCTGACTCCCACGTATGACGCAAGGTGGTACAACTCCGTGCAACCCTCGGCCAGTGGCGTCATCACGGCGAGGCTGGCGACGTCGGCGCGCACGAACTCGAACCGCGGGTGCCTACGAAGGTGGTCGATGTTCGCCGTTCGGCCGGTCGACAGGTTGTCGACCACGGTCACGTGAGCGCCTTCGGCTAGCAGTGCGTCGCAGAGATGCGAACCAACGAATCCGGCGCCGCCGGTTATTAAACAACGCCGATCTGATCTATCAGTCATTCTGTTTCCTTCTCGACCAGTCCCCTCAATAGTCCTGCGAGGCGGTCTGCGGCCTGGTCAATCGACGCGTTCTCGCGGACCCATGCCCTGTTCGCCGGGACGGCCGACTTTCTGAGCTCGTCCATTCGATCGAGGCCCCGCAGTATATCGTCGGCTAGGGTCGCGGGAGCGTCTGCACGCGTGAAGATAGCATTCTCGGGATCGGGTACAATGATCCGATTGGGCGGGATGTCTGACAGCACGGGGATGCAGCCTGCTGCCATGGCTTCGAGCAGGGTCTCTGAGATGCCGTCGAAGAGGGGGACGGATACGACGAGGTCACTCGCCGCCCAAATGTCGCGCACAGCCTGCTTGTTGAGGAATCGATCGAAGACGCGACATCTGGGATGAGCACGCAATCGGGCCAGGACGCCTGCAATCGCTTCCTCTGGTTGATGTCCGAGCGTCAGTACGTTGACATGCACGTTCTCCCTTGAGGCGAGCACCCGCTCCAGTGCCGGCAGAGAAATCTCCGGGCGGTCATGAATCCGCAGACCTCTTGCATTCGTGATAACGACGGCGTCCTGCGGGATGAGAAGGTCCTCTCGCGCTTCCGAACGTCGTCCGGGGAGCGTCAGGTATTGATCCAGCTCGATTCCCCAGAGGATGCTC
>DATKEJ010000233.1:0-4813 GCA_035512315.1 Rhodothermales bacterium
TGTATGATTCGATGGCGACGCCTGCTGGACGTCCCTCTGCGTCAGCCTGACACCGGACAAAGCTCTCCTTTCCACATAGGCCGGAACGGTAGATCTTCCAGAAAGACGGCCAAGACGTCCGCTCAACGCCGGACGCGAGGAAAGTCGAGCGATACTGTCGCCGAGCTTGAAGTCCTTGTGGATCTCCGCGCGCGCGTTCGCCTGTCACGTCGAAAATTGTAATGACACCATGGAACTCTCCATCCTTAACCTGCTCCTAGTCCTCCTCGTTGCCTGGGTGGCCGGGCTGGTTTCGTCACGCTTCGGGTATCCGGCGGTTCTGGGTGAACTCCTCGCGGGGATCATACTGGGTCCACCGCTCTTGGGCTGGCTTTCCGGCGGAGAAGCGCTGAGTGTGCTCGCCGAGGTCGGTATCCTCCTGATGATGCTTTACATCGGCATGGAGATCGATCCACGAGAACTGACACGGGCCTCAAAGGGCGGGCTGCTCGCGGCCCTTGGGGGATTTATCACCCCATTCGTGCTTTGCTACCTCCTCGTGATTTGGACCGGCGAATCGATGCTCACCGGCATTTTCGTCGGTATTGCAGCGGGCATCACCTCGCTCGCCACTAAATCGAGGATACTCGTCGACCTGAAGCTTCTCGATACCCGGATTGCGCACGTCATGATGGCCGGCGCGCTTATTGCGGACACTCTGTCCCTGATCATCTTTGCGACCGTAATGGGGGTCGTCGAAGCAGGAACCGTCGATCTCGCGGAGACGGGCCTGGTCCTCTTCCAAGCGCTGGGGTTCTTCGCGGTAGCTGTGGCGTTCGGGATGACGGTGCTGCCCCGGCTCGGCCGTCTCATCCAGGGATTCGGTCGGACGGCGACGTTCACGTTCGTGCTGCTGATCGGCCTTCTCTATGCCGAGTTGGCCGAGCTAGCGGGAATGCACGGAATTCTTGGTGCTTTTCTGGCTGGCCTCCTGCTTCGCGAGAAAGTCTTCGGGCGTTCACTCGCCAAGGAGTTGATGGACGTTGTTCGCCATGCCTCGATCGGTTTCCTCGCTCCCGTGTTCTTTGTAACGGCGGGGTTCGCGGTAACCCTGGACGTAGTCAGCACCAGTCCGGGGCTGCTCTTCGGCCTGATCGGGCTCGCAATGGTAGGAAAGATTGTCGGAACGATGCTCTTCTACTCGCTGACGGGATTCGGGTGGCGGGAAGGTTTGACACTGGGCGCGGGCATGAACGGTCGAGGGGCGGTCGAGATAATCATCGCACAGATCGGCCTGTCGATGAATATCATTTCCCAGGAGATTTTCTCGATCCTCGTCTTCATGGCGATCGCAACAACGGCGACTGTCCCCCTATTGCTCAAATGGTGTGTCGACTGGCTACAGCGGCGGGGTGAACTCGTGCGGTCTGACGATGACCGAAAGGGCGTTCTCATACTCGGTGCCGGCCCCACAGCCCGTCGTCTCGGGGTAACCCTTGCACAATCGCAACCGGTCTGGATCGTCGACCAGAATCCGGATCAATGTGCTCTGGCCGAGGCCGAAGGTCTCGAGGTGGTCCGCGGCAACACGCTGGACGAGGAAGTATTGAGTGAGGCTCATGCTTCGGAGGCGCGTCATGTTATCGCGATGACCAGGAATGGCGAAGTCAACGTCCTGGCTGCCCAGCTCGCCAAGACCGAGTTTCTCGTGCCGGAGATACACGTTCTTGACAGCGGCGGGCTGGAGGGTCACAAGACGCTCCTCGAACACATCGGCGGCACTACAGCGTTTGGAGGAACGGTAAACCTGAGTGATTGGGATTATCTCGTCGACCACAGCGAGATTGAACAGTTCGGGATCCCGATCGCACCCGGACTGTCGACCGAGAGCAACTTCGACAAACTTCAGCGAGGACAGCAGACCCTTCCGCTCGCAGTCCGTCGCGGGAAAGAACACCTCCCGTTCCACAGCGGCCTGCAGCTTCAAAAGGAGGATCGCCTTGTCGTCCTGCAACTGGCACAACCCGAGGCTTCGACCTACGATCGTTTCGACTGGCTTGTAAGTCAGAGCCCAATTGTCGACGTGGACGGCTCGCTCTCCCTCGAAGGTTTGTTCACCATGGCTACGGAGTCAATGGCGCAGCGGCTCGATATGGACCAGGATCGTCTCGCGAATCTGTTCCACGACCGGGAAGCGAGCAGCAGCACCGTGTTGCTGCCCGGGCTCGCCTTACCGCACGTTTCGGTGGACGGATCCGGGAAGTTCGAGTTGTTTATTGTTCGGTGTCGAGACGGCATCCAGTTTTCGCAGCAGGACCATCGGGTGTACGCGGCTTTCGTTCTCGCAAGTTCGTCCGACGAACGCACATTCCACCTGAGGACCCTCTCCGCAATCGCCCAGATCATTCAGGGAAGCGACTTCGAGCGCAACTGGCTGTCGGCGCCGGATGAGAACTCGCTCCGGGAACTATTGCTGCGTGCGAAACGGAGGCGGCTGCCGGCGGAAGCCGAGCCCCAGCGGTCGCCGTCGGGAGCCTGAACCCGTGTGTCCGCATCGCGCTACTTCAGCAGGACGGCCTTCCGCGTTTCGCTCCACGAACCGGCGGAGACACGGTAGAGATAAACTCCACCGGGCAAGTTCCCCGCGTCGAAATGTGCGCGATGAGAACCTGCGGGCATCGTCTTGTCGACGAGACGTCTCACCTCCCTTCCAGTGAGATCGAAGACCGAGAGCAGGACGTGGGCAGCCTCCGGCAACTCGAATGATATGGCCGTTGACGGATTGAACGGATTCGGATAGTTTTGATGTAGCACGAACCGCTCAGGAAGATCACCTTTGGTTTCCGACCTGGTTGCTTTCGAACCCGTGCTCTCGTCCATCAAGACAACGATGCCCCCTTCCCACACGGGACTGGCCACGACGTATCTATCGCCCAAAGGAAACGCGTCCGCGATCCATTTAGATATGAATTGGCCCGTCATTTCGGGTCTTGACGGATCTGTGATGTCGACCGCTACGACGCCCCCATCGAGCCACGCCGAATAGACGGTCGAGCCCCGAATCGAAAGATTGACGGCCATGTGCCATCCGTCACGGGGATTAATCTTGTAGATATCGAATTCTGAGAGCTTCGTGATGTCCGAAGGATCAGACGTATCAAGAATGTGCAGAATACCGTGCTTGTCTTCATCGTCATCTCCCCAGCCGCCGTCAGCAAATATGACTATCTGATCGTCGTCGGTGGCGCGCGCCATAAAAGCGGAAGAAATACCCATCGGGGTATTGCGCAGGAACATTTCCCAACGGCCAATCTCTCGTGGATCCGCGGGGTTCGAAACATCAAGGATGTAGAGCCGCCCACGCGTGGCCAGTTGGCCTAATGGTTTTGGCCAAAGTGCTGAGACATAGGCGCGGGTGCCGGCCTTATTAACAGAGAGCCCTACCATTCCCACCCTATGGGAGTCCTGCCAGCTTGCTATCTGCTTGGGGTTGTAGGGGTCAGACAGGTCCACAATGCCGAGATGGACGTCAAGATCATTACGACTGCCCGCGTCTCTGTAAACCGGCTGGTAGAGATAAAAGAAGTGTGTGCCCGCGATGGCCGTGCCCAGCTTGGGATAATCTCCGAGGTCACCCAAACCGATGTGTGGGTATTCGCCCTCTCCGAAAATGCTCAGAAACTCCGGGTTCGCCGGATCGGAAACATCCCATACGCCAAAAGGCTCCACCCAGTCCCAGATGGTATAGCGGTCTGGAACCCCGGATGTAACCACAGCAATCGTGCCATTGAAATGGTCTGTGTCTAGATCCGTGACAACCGCACCACCGTACGAATACCCGTGCAGACGATGGGCCCGCCGAAGAGGTATCCGAGAAAGAAGTTCGGGAGCCTCAGGATTACTCAGGTCCACGATTCGGACACCAACCTGATTAATGGTATTGTAGCCGTTGCTATGACCGCCCACGTAGGCCAGATCATTATGGATGAAGAGCCCGGCATTCGGCACTTCCGAGGGGTCTTCAAGGTACGTCTTGACCGGTACGAGGCCTTGCCCGTTCGCCGTGTGTTCGACGTATCCGCCCAAAACGCCAAATAACAGGATCGCTTGCCGTAAAGCTTTCATGTCCTTCTCTCCAATAGTGCCATGGCTCAGCCACGATCAGAATATGCTGACTCTGCCTTGTGCTCGGTGCCGCTACTCTCTCTGCCGTGTAGGGATTTGAGAGCCTTTGGGCCTGCACGACACAGACCTGGTGTCTTCGTCATGCAGGCCCGACGTGGCACAAAGACTGTACAATTTAGCGGGTCAAATCGAATGTAAACGAAGTCCCCAACACAGCGGCATCACAACCTACCGCGGTATCCGTGTTCGGCAGAATTAGACTTAATCCGCCTCCCGTCAACGTATAGCTATCGTTCCCGCCTGTCCAAGTTGCGGCTCCGTATTCGGTGTGATTGCCATTCCTCATCTTGATGAATAGCTCGCCGGAATGCCAGAACACCTCGGTGAAGTGACTCGTGCTCGCAACATCCGGGGCCTTCTTATCGACTTGGATACGAAGACTTCTGTTGTCACCTCCTTCCGTAGCATGAGCATTCCAGAAGTCGGCGGCGGCAGCGTCGTCGGCAAAGCCTTGATGCGAGCACGTGCCCGGGAAATCACTGACTCCGATTGTGGGAAGGTTTACCGACATGGAAATGGGCGCCTCGGTGGGCGCGTCAATCCTTAAGTATTTTCCGCTCTCACTCACTTCGACGGGTTGAGACACGGCCGTGTAGTTTCCGCTCAAATCGACAGTAGGAGCAGTGGAACCGCCGCCGTCCCCATCCCC